>DATABM010000057.1:0-5825 GCA_036259555.1 Solirubrobacterales bacterium | reverse complement strand
CGAAAACCGGCAGGACGGTCTGGAAACGCTCACTGCCCTGCCGGGCCGAGTCCTCGCCGCTGGTCCTGGAGCGCACCGTGTACTTCGGCTGCGAGGACGGCCAGCTCTACGCGCTCAGCACGATCAGCGGCAACGAGCGCTGGTCGACGCCGCTGGGCGGCCCGGTCAAGTCGGCGCCCGCCTACTACGGCGGCACGCTCTACGTCGGCGACTACGGCGGCTACATGAACGCGGTCGACGCGAAGACCGGCGAGCTGAAGTGGCAGAGCGGCTCGCTAGGGCCCGGCTTCGGTGGCTCAGGCGCGTTCTACTCGACGCCGGCGGTCGCCTTCGGCCGCGTCTACGCCGGCAACAACGACGCCCGCGTGTACAGCTACGACGCCCGCGACGGCACCCTCGCCTGGAGCTACTCGACCGGCGGCTACGCCTACTCGGGGCCGGCGGTCGCCAGCACCCGCCACAGCCCGCCGACCGTCTACATCGGCTCCTTCGACGGCAACGTCTACGCGCTCGACGCCAAGGACGGCAGCGTGCGTTGGAGCCAGGACGCCGGCGGCCAGATCGTCGGCTCGTTGTCCGCGGTCGGCGACATCGTCTATGCCGCCGAGTTCACCGGCGAGACGACCAGCGGCTACATGATGCGCAGCGGCAAGCGCGTCTTCCGCTATCCGCGCGGCACCTACACCCCCGTCGTCTCCGACGGCCGGCGGATCTACCTGACCGGCTACTCGAGCATCACGGCGCTGCAGCCCTACCGGTACAAGCGAGCGATCGCCGATCGGATCGAGGCGCCGAAGGGCAAGCGTAAGCGCCCGCGCGGCAACCCAAAGCCAAGCCGCCCCCGGACGCGGAAGCGCGGGCGCGAGATCTCCGGGGGCCATAGACGCGCCCGCGCGAGAGCAGAGGAGGCGGCGCCTGATTCAGGGCGCTAACGCCGCGGGCCAACCCCGCCTTTAGGCGGCGGCGGCTTGCGCGGCGCGTTAGGCGCGAAGTGGGGGATGCGTGGATGGTGCAGCCAGCGGCGCAGCACCCTGAGGCTGGTCGGGTGGTTCTGCAGCCGGTAGGGGCTGGACTCGCCGAAGTCCTGGTAGTAGACGAGCATCCTGCAGCGCCGGTGGCGGTCGACCCACTCGAGCAGGCGACGGACGAAGCGCGGATCGTCCGAGCCGACCACGCCCCACTCGGGCAGCGCGAACGGCTTGCCGGAGAAGCGCCGGTAGAGCCCCCGCAGCGCCTTCCAGTCCTGGTTGTCCGAATAGATGTCGGTTCCGACCCAGTCGACCCAGCGGCTGCCGGGATAGAAGTGGCGCGGCCGGTTCTGCGGGACCGTCGGCGAGCCGGCGGGCAGCACGCTCCACATCACCGCGACCGGCGCCTTGGGCAGGCCGCCGACGTCGGCGTTCAGCGGCGGCAGCCCGGCCTGCGCCAGCCGCGCGTCTATCTCGCCGCGCTTGCCGCCGCCGTGGACGATCACGTAGATGCGGCGGAAGGCGCGTTTGTAGGCGCGGGGGCTGTGGGAGGAGCCGCGCGAGCCGCCGGCGCAGTCGTAGGCGGCGTAGACGTTGAGGCAGCGGTTCGGCTCCCCGAGTGGGCGGATGTAAGCGGGCATCTTCTTCTTCCAGAAGAGCTTGTTGAGGCGAACGAGGTAGCCGTCGCCGTCCCCCGCGGCGATCGCCCGCGGCGTGAGCAGCTCGTGCCCGTCGTTGTTGTCGGCGGTCGTAATGTGGAGGACCGGCCGCGCCCGCGCCTCCTGCCAGCGTTCGATCGACTCCGGGAAGTCCGACCCCCAGGTGCGGAAGGTCTGGATCAGCGCCGGGTGCTTGTTCATCGTCCGGCTGAACTCGCCGAAGTCGGCCGGGTCGCCGGTGTCGGAGATGCCGAAGTAGACCTTCTTGCCGGGCGGCAGCAGCGCGCCGGCCGCCGTCGCGGACGCCGGCGTAAGGGCGAGCGTCGTCGCGAGGAGCGCGACCGTCAGGACGCCCTTTGAGCTCGGATCGATCATCCGCAGCACCTTCGACCCGCGCCGGCCACGTCCCTGCCCAACACCCACCCTCAGGCCGCGGCGCGCTCCGCGGCGACGATCTCCAGCACCTCCGCCGCGTACTTGGAGACGAAGCTCGGCCCGATTCCGCGGATCGCCAGCAGCGCATCGGGCGCGGCCGGGCGCGAGGCGGCGATCGAGCGCAGGGCGCTGTCGTGGGCGACCGTGAAGGCCGGCTTGCCGTCGGCGGCCCGCAGTCGCCAGGCCTTCAGCTGCTCGAAGAGGGGAGCGTCGGCGGGGGAGAGCTCGGCGGCGGGAGCGCCGGCGCTCCTCTTGCCGGAACGCCGCACGGGGCGGACCGCGATCGTCTCCGGATCGGGCAGCCACTCGACCGGGTCGCAGGCGTCGCAGCAGCGGCCCAGCGGCTGCCCGGCGACGCGGTCGCCGAAGTGGTCGAGCACGCTGCGCCGCCGGCAGCGGTCGGAGTAGATGAAGGATTTGATCGTCCGGTAGTCGCGCCAGCCGCGCTCCCGGGCGATCGCCAGCTCGGGGTCGCCGGCGCGCTGTTCGTTGAAGCGGACCAATCGGCCGAGGTCGGCGCGCATGGCGAGGAGCACCGCGCGCGCTGGGAGGCCGTCGCGCCCCGCTCGTCCGGCCTCCTGGTAGTAGGCCTCGAGGCTGGTCGGGATCGCCATGTGCCAGACCGAGCGCACGTCCGCCTTGTCGACGCCCATCCCGAACGCGTTGGTGGCGACCACGACCTCGGCTTCGCCGGTCATAAATCGCTGCTGGGCGACGGCCCGGTCCTCGCCCTCCATCCCGGCGTGGTAGCGCTCCGCCCGCAGTCCGCCGTCCCGCAGGGCCGCGGTCAGCTCGTCGGTGTCCTTGCGCGTGCCGCAGTAGACGATCGCCTGCCGGTTCGACGTGTCGGCCAGTCCCGCCTCCAGCAGCGCGAGCCGCCGTGCCTTCGATCCCTTCCCCTCCAGCGGCACCACGTCGAAGGAGAGGTTGGGCCGGTCGAAGCCGGAGCGGACCTGCAGCGGCTCGCGCATCGCGAAGCGAGCCGCGATCTCACGCGCGACCGCCTCGGTCGCGGTTGCCGTGCAGGCCATCACGGTAGGGCGACCGAGCCGCTCGGCGACCTGCGGCAGCCGCAGGTAGTCGGGCCGGAAGTCGTGGCCCCACTCCGAGACGCAATGCGCCTCGTCCACTGCAAGCAAATCGATCCGCCGCTGGGCGATCGCGTCGAGGAAGACGGTCGAAGCGAACCGCTCCGGCGAGCAGTAGACGATTCGAGCCTCGCCGTTGCGCACTCGGGCCAGCGCCCCGCGCACGTCCTCGGGCTCCATCGCGGAGGTGACCATCGTCACCGGGTGGCCCGCCGCCGTCAGGCGCTTGCACTGGTCGACGATCAGCGCGATCAGCGGGCTGACGACGATCGTCAGGTCCGACGAGGCCAGCCCGGGGAGCTGGTAGCAGAGGCTCTTGCCGCCGCCGGTCGGCATCACGATCAGCGAGTCGCGACCCGCCAGGGCCGCCTCGACCGCCTCGCGCTGGCCGGGCCGGAAGGCCTCGAACCCCAGTTGGGTCAGAAGGGCGTCGGCCCGGTCTCGGTCGGCTGCCATCGGCCGCAGGCTACGCGGGGCCGAGGATGGGCACGGCCGGCGTCTCCGGTCCACGCGAGGTTTGCTGATCCATATGCCGGGGAGACGAGGTGGGGAGCAGTCAACCCGAGGAGGAGAGATGTCGACGCTTGCGATCATCGCCATCGTCGCCGCGGTCCTGATCGTGCTGGCGATCGTGATCTCGGTCAGCCGCAACAAGTCACGGGAGCGCGAGTTCGCCCAGGTGCAGACCGAGGCGACTCACGACGATGCTCGCCATCATCGCCAGCGGGCCGAGGAGAAGCGCACCGAGGCCGCGATCTCCGAGGAGCGCGCCAAGCGGGCCCAGGTCGAGGCCGAGCTCGACGAGGAGCGAGCCGGCCGTCGGGAGCGGGAGATCGGAAACTAGCTAGGTGCGAGCGACGACCTGGAGGCGCCGTCTAGCCCGGGACGCTGTAGGCGCCAGGGCTCGGCAGCCACGGCTCGTACCAGCGGCAGACGCCGCGCGTCAGGGTCTCCGCCTCCCTCGGTCCCCATGAGCCGCGCTCGTAGGGATGTACCGGGCCGGGCTCGTCGAGCAGCGGCTGCACGACCCGCCACGTCTCCTCGATCGACTCCTCGCGGGTGAAGAGCTGGGTCTCGCCGACCAGGGCGTCGCCGAGCAGCCGCTCGTAGGGCTCGGGCTCTTCTCCTGGTTTCTTTTCGAACAGAACCTCCAGATCGGCCGGCTCGAACGCCTCCTCGCCCGCCTTCTTGGCGAGCAGGCGCAGGCGGGCGCCGGGTTGAGGGTCGATCCGCACCGTCATCTCGTTCTGGCTGGGCTGCGGCCCGTTGCCGATCCCAAGCGGCGGTGGCCGCTTGAAGACCACGCTCACCTCGGTCGCCTTCACGGGCAGCTGCTTTCCGGCGCGGATGAAGAAGGGGACGCCGCTCCAGCGCCAGTTGTCGATCGCCAGCTCCAGCGCGACATAGGTCTCGGTCGTCGAGTCGGGGGCGACCCCCTCGACCTCGCGGTAGCCCTCGTACTGGCCGCGCACGTAGCGCTCGGGGTCGGCGGGTCGGATCGCCTTGAACAGCTCCAGCTTCTTGTCGCGCACCGAGTCGGGGTGGTTGCCGGCCGGCGGCTCCATCGCGACCAGCGCCAGCACCTGGAGGATGTGGTTCTGGACGACGTCGCGCAGGGCCCCCACCGGGTCGTAGAAGCGGCCGCGGTCCTCGACGCCGAAGTCCTCGGCCATCGTCATCTGCACGTAGGCGACCTGGTCGCGGTTCCAAACCGGCTCCAGCAGCGAGTTGGCGAAGCGCAGGTAGGAGATGTCCATCACCGGCTCCTTGCCCAGGAAGTGGTCGATCCGCATGATCTGGTCCTCGCGCAGGACGCTGTGCAGCTCCGCGTTCAGCTTCCGCGCCGACTCGAGGTCGTGGCCGAACGGCTTCTCGATCACGACGCGGGCGTTGGCGGCAAGCCCTGCTCCGTCGAGGCCGCGCGCGACCGTGGCGAAGAGCGAAGGGGGCACCTCCAGGTAGAAGACCGGCTGCTTCGCCTCGCCGATCGCCTCGTGCACGCGACCGTAGGTGGCCGGGTCCGTGTAGTCGCCTTGGACGTAGGAGAGTCGTGCCGCAAGCCGGGCGAAGACCTCGTCGTCGGGACTGGCGACGGTGGTCGCGATCGCTTCGCGGGCGTGGCGGCGCAGCGCCTCGTCGTCCCATTCGTCGAGCGCGACACCGACGATCGGGCAGTGCAGCATGTTGCGCGCCTCCAGCCGGTAGAGGGCACGGAAGGTCATTTTGCGCGCCAGGTCGCCGGTCAGGCCGAAGATCGTCAGGACGTCGGCAGGGGCGGAGCGGTTGGACTCTCTCGCGCTCGCGGCCATCGCGGCCAGGCTATCCGAGCCGGACCGACCTCACTGACTGTGGAGTTGAACCGGCCATAGGCGGTTCAACTCCACAGTCAGTGAGAAGTGGCGCATAGGATGAGCCGACTGCATGGAGCTGGGACTTGTGGGACTGGGGCGCATGGGCGCCAACATGGCGCGCCGCCTGATGCGCGACGGCCACCGCGTCGTCGCCTACGACGTCAACCCTGACGCCGTGGCGGCGCTCGGGGAGGACGGCGCCGAGCCCGCCAGCTCGCTCCAGGAGCTCGCCGAGAAGCTGAGCGCGCCCCGCTCGGTTTGGGTGATGGTGCCCGCCGGTGAGATCACCGCCAAGACGATCGACGCGCTGGCCGAGGTTCTCGA
>DATABM010000056.1:0-13243 GCA_036259555.1 Solirubrobacterales bacterium | reverse complement strand
CCTGCTCGGCGGCGCGGCGGGTCAGCTTGCGCATTCCCTCCGCGTAGGGGCGGAGGGCCTCGATCCGCTGCTCGGCGCGGCGCAGCCGCGCCGCCGCGACCATCTCCATCGCCCGCGTGATCTTGTTGATGTTCTTGATCGACGCGATGCGGTTCTTGACGTCCTTCTGGGAGGCCATGGGCTTGGGGATCGCCGCCGTCTAGGCGGCGGCCGTCTCCCTCTCCGCTTCGGCCTCCTCGACCCGGCTCGCCCGCGAGCGCTCCTCCTCGGACTTGACCCGGTCCGACTCGCCCGCCTCAAGCGGCTCGCCGTGCTCGTCGAAGTCGGGGCCGAAGTCGTCGACGAAGTCGCGAATCGCAGCGCCGAGCTCCTCCTCGTCGGCCTCTTCCAGCTTGCCGGCGGCGGAGATCCGCTCGAGCAGGTCCGCCTTCTCGGAGCGCAGGCGAATCCGCAGGTCGCGCAGGAACTCCCCGACTCGCTCGGTCTTGACGCGGTCGAGGAAGCCGCCGGTGCCGGAGTAGATCGCGGCGACCTGATCGGCCATCTCGAGCGGTTCGCGCTCCTTCTGTTTCAGCAGCTCGACCAGCCGCTCGCCGCGATTGAGCGTCTTCTGCGTTTCCGCGTCGAGCTCCGAGCCGAACTGGGCGAAGGCCTCGAGATCGCGGTACTGGGAGAGGTCGAGGCGCAGTTTTCCGGCGACTTTCTTCATTGCCTTGGTCTGGGCGTTGCCGCCCACCCGCGAGACCGAGATGCCGACGTTGATCGCCGGCCGCACCCCGGAGTTGAAGAGGTCGGACTCGAGGAAGATCTGGCCGTCGGTGATCGAGATGACGTTGGTCGGGATGTAGGCGGAGACGTCGCTGGCCTGGGTCTCGATGATCGGCAGCGCCGTCAGGGAGCCGCCGCCGAGCTCGTCGTTCAGCTTCACCGCCCGCTCGAGCAGCCGCGAGTGCAGGTAGAAGACGTCTCCCGGGTAGGCCTCGCGGCCCGGCGGACGCCGCAACAGCAGCGACATCTGGCGGTAGGCGTAAGCGTGCTTGGTGAGGTCGTCGTACACGCAGAGCGCGTGTTTGCCGTTGTAGAGGAAGTGCTCGCCCATGGCGGTCCCGGCGTAGGGGGCGATGAACTTGATCGGCGCCGCCTCGTCGGCGGGGGCGGCGACGATGATCGTGTTCTCCATCGCGCCGTTCTCCTCCAGCACCTCCTTGAGCTGGACGACGGTCGACATCCGCTGCCCGATCGCGACGTAGATGCAGATCATGTCCTTGTCGCGGTTGTTGATGATCGTGTCGATCGCGATCGCGGTCTTGCCGGTCTGGCGGTCGCCGATGATCAGCTCTCGCTGGCCGCGGCCGATTGGGATCATGCCGTCGATGGCCATCAGCCCGGTCTGGACCGGCTCGGTCACGGGCTGGCGCTGGACCACGCCCGGCGCTTTGAATTCGGCCGGCCGGGTCTGCTCGGTGACGATGTCGCCCTTGTCGTCCAGCGGGCGACCGAGCGGGTCGACGAGGCGGCCGAGCAGCTGCTCGCCGACGGGGATACGCAGCAGCTTGCCGGTCCGCTTGACCGTGTCGCCCTCGACGACCTTTTCCCACTCGCCGAAGAGAACGGCGCCGACGTTGTCCTCCTCGAGGTTGAGGGCGAGGCCGGTGACGCCGTGGGGCAGCTCGAGCATCTCGAGCGCCATGCAGTTGTCGAGGCCGTGGATGCGGGCGATGCCGTCGGCGACCGAAAGCACCGTGCCCACCTCCGAGAGGTCGGCGCTGCCGGTATCGATTCCCTCGATCCGCTCGCGCAGAATCGATGCGATCTCGTCGGGCTTGATCTCCATGTGGGTGCTCTGTTCCTTCCTTACGCCGCCCGGGCGACGCTCTTTCGAAGTTTCTCCAAGCGATTGCGGATGCTCGCGTCGAGGACCATGTTGCCTACCTGCAGCACTATGCCGCCCAGGATCTCCTCGTCGACGTCGCTTGCCAGCTCCACCTTGCGGCCGGTCTGCCGTTCGATCTCCTCGCCGACCTTCGCCACCGCGGCGGGGTCGAGTGCGACTGCACTGGTGACGGTCACGTCGATCCGCTTGTTCTCGTGCTTCCATAGCTGCTCGAACTGGCGGCGGATGCGAAAGACCTCGGTCATCCGCCCCTTGTCCACCAGCAGCTCGAGGAAGTTGACGAACTCGGGATCGGCGCCCGAGACGGCGCGCCGAATCCCCTCTGCCTTCTCCGCTGAGGAGAAGTAGGGACTGAAGAAGAAAACCTGCAGCTCGCGGTCGGCATCGACGGCGTCGGCGAACTGACCGAGCTCCTCGCGGATGGGATCCAGCTTGCCCTTGGCTTTGGCGACGTCGAAGAGCGCCTCCGCGTATACCCGAGCCGCCTCCTCAGCCATATACCGCCATCTCCCCCGCTCCCGCACATGCCGGAAGAATCGGATTTCGACAGGGATCTGCCCCCGTGTCCGGGGATGGTGGGGCTGCGATCACGACTGGCTCCCGCTCAGGCTGCTGAAGTCGACCTCGCTCAGCGCCTCCTCGACGAGACGACGCTGGTCCTCGGCGCTGAGGCTCTTGCGGGTCACTTTCTCGGTCGCCAGCACGGTCAGGTCGGCGACCTCGGTGCGGATCTGCTGCAGCGAGCGCCGCGTCTCCGCTTCGATGTCGCGCTTGGCCGCGGCGACCAGCTCCTCGCGCTTTTCCTTGCCAGCGGCGGCCGCTTCGGCTTCCGCCGTCTCAGCCGCCCTGCGGGCGCGGGCCATGATGTCGTCGGCCTGCTCGCGAGCCTCGGCCAGGCGCGCCCGGTACTCCTCGAGCAGCTCGTCGGATTCATGACGCTGTCGTTCGGCCGCCTCGATCGACTCGGCGATCGCTTTCGCCCGCCGATCGAGCGCTTCCTGGATCTTCGGGAAGGCGAGCTTGCTGAGGACGAACATCGTCGCCAGGAAGAGGACCAGCGTCCAGATCATCAGCCCGACGCCCGGCGAGACGAGGAAGCTGCCGCCGGCCTCTTCTTCGGCCCCGTGCGACGCCTCCTGGGCAAGGACGAGGAAGCCCGCTATGTCGGCGAAGGCCTCCACGATCCTAGGCGAGGAAGAACGCGATCAGACCGAAGATGAAGGTGTAGAAGGCGACCGCCTCGGTCAGCGCGAAGCCGAGCCAGCGGATGCTTTCCAGCTCGCTTTTCATCTCTGGCTGGCGGGCAACCGACTCGATCTCCTTGCCGAAGATGAAGCCGACGCCGATGCCGGCGCCGATCGAGCCGAGGCCGGCGCCGACGCCGAGCGCCACGGCTTTGCCGGCGCTTTTGACGCCTTCGTCGGTGACTTCGGCGATCGGAAGGGCAGTGAGATCCATCGGTTGTGACTCCTTTTCTAGTGGCTGGCGGAGGTGGCTCCGCCGATGTAGATCGCGGTCAGGGTCGCGAAGATAAACGCTTGCAGGGTGGCCACGAGGCCAACCTCGAAGATGAAGAAGGCGAAGGCGAGCGGGAAGGTCAGCGCTCCGAGCGCCGCGATCCCCAGCAGCACCGCCAGCCCCCCGCCCATGAAGAGCAGCAGCAGGTGGCCGGCCAGGATGTTGGCGAAGAGACGCACGGAGAGGGAGATCAGCCGCACGAAGTGCGAGATCACCTCGATCATGAAGATCGCCCCGCGACCGATCGGGTTCATCTCCTCCAGGCCGGGCGGCAGCCAACTCTTGAAGTAGGGCACGAAGCCCTTGGCCCGGATCCCTTCGACGTGGTAGGAGAACCAGACGACGAGGGTGAGGAGGAGCGGAATCGAGATGTTCGCCGTCGCCGCGTAGATCGCCAGCGCCGGCAGCTCGAGGCCGAAGATGTCCACCTTGTGCTCGGTGTTCACCGGCAGCGGCAGGAAGCCGATCATGTTGGAGAACCAGATGAAGAAGAAGAGGGCGCCGAGGAAGGGGAACCAGCGGGCCGCGAGCTTGGGGTCCATGTTGCCGCCGGTGATGTTGTTGCGGGTGAGGTCGTAGGCCAGCTCGACGGCGGTCTGCACGCGGTTCGGCTTCTGCGCCATGCGGCGCGCGATCCAGGTCATCGTGGCGATCGTCAGCAGGCTCGCGATGAAGAGATAGAGGACGGCCTTGTTGATGCTGAGGTCGAGGCCGCCGACGTGGATCGGCACCCACTCATCCAGTTTGAACTCGTTCTGCGGCTTGAAGTGGTCGTTTTTGCCGTCGTTGCCGAAAAGCAGCAGAAGCGCGATCGCGGTGGCGAGGTAGATGCCGAACCCGAGCGCGACTTTGGTCTTGGTGCTCATCGTCCTCACCGCGCCCGCACCCCCTGGCTCTCGGGCTCCATCAGGTAGGCGATTCCCTGCGCGGCGAAAGAGACCGTGAAGAGCGCCAGCAGCAGCAGAGCTGCGGCGAGGCCGGCCTCCCGCTCGGCGATTCCGACCAAGAGCACCGCGGTCGCCATCAGCCAGACCCGGCCGAGGCTCGTCGCGGCAACGGTTCCCATGGCGCGCTGCCTGTTGCCGTGGCTCAACTCCGCCCCAGCGCGACGACTGGCGAGGACCTGAACGCCTCGCTGGGCTAGCCAGACGACGGCCGCGACCGCATAGCCGAGCAGGGGGAAGCCGGCGACGACGAACACCGCCAGAGCGACGGCAAGCGCCATGAGGTCGACGTGCTTGGGAGGTGACATAACGTCCTGAGTCGAGGTTCAGTACCGGCAGAAAAAGCGCCCGGCTGGGTGCGCGGGCGTACAAATGACTATATCTGAAGGGGCCGATGTTTGGCTTTCTAGAGCCACATAGTGCCGCTTGTCACAACATCGCACAAAGTCGATTGTGACAACGGCGCACTAACGCGGCTCAACCGCCTCGAACTCGCCCGTCTCGGGATCGACCGCCGGGAACGACCCGGTCTCCAGCTCCTGCGCGACAGCGTCGTCGACCTCGGTGCTGGCCGGGACCGGCCGGCCGGCGTCGCCCCGTACGCGGACGACCTGGCGCAGCCGCACGCGGCGCAGCTTGAGGATCTCCAGCACCTCGACCAGGTAGACGCTGGCGGCCAGGGCGACGAGGCCGCAGACCGCCATCACCGCGGTCCAGGCCGCGTCGAAGTTGCCGTGGTCGTCGCTGTAGGGCACGAAGCGGAGGGCCAGCGCCAGCAGCGCCATCACGAGCGTCCAGCCGTAGAGGTAGGCGAGGGTGCGCCGTTGCGAGAAGCCGATGTTGGCCATGCGGTGATGGAAGTGCCAACGGTCGGCGCGGTAGATCGGCCGCCGGTACTTAAGCCGCTTGGCGACGACGAAGCCGGTGTCGAGGATCGGCACGGTGAGCACGATCAACGGCAGGAAGAGGGCGATTACCGCGTTGGTCTTGAGCGCCCCCTGCACGGCTATGACGCCGAGCAGGTAGCCGAGCAGGTTGGATCCGGTATCCCCCATGAACGTCTTCGCCGGCGGGAAGCCGTGCCGAAGGAAGCCGAGCGAGGCGCCGGCGACGATCGCGGCCAGGACGCCCGCCGCGTTGCGCTCCAGCGAGAGGGCGATCGCGGTCAGGGTCAGCGCGGCTATCGCGCACACGCCGGCGGCCAGGCCGTCGACGCCGTCGATCAGGTTGATCACGTTGATCATCGCCACGATGCCGATGGTCGTGCCGACGTCGCCGAGGTCGATCGCGCCGCCGCCGGGCAGGCCCACCAGGTCGACGGAGGCCGGATCGAGGGCACCCAGGAAGGGGAAGGTGAAGCTCTCGACCGTCACCCCCACGGAGACCGGGATCACGACGGCCGCCGTCTGTCCGAGCAGCTTTGCCGCCGCGTTCAGCTCGTAAGCGTCGTCGAGGATGCCGACCACGGATATCGCCACGGCGCCGGCCAGGATCGCCTCGGTTTCGGCGTCCCAGGGCAGCCAGACGACGGCGGCGAGCAGGGCGCCGGCCAGGATCGCCAGCCCGCCGAGCGCCGGCGTCGGCTGGGCGTGCAGCGAGCGCGGGCTGGGCAGGTCGATCGCGCCGATCCGCCGCGCGAGCCGGATCGTCAGCGGGGTGAGCAGCAGCGAGACGGCGCCAGCGACGAGGAAGGCGAAGAGAGCGTCGAGGGCGTCAGGGGTCTGCTCCATAAGGCTCAGCGGTCCTAGGTGTAGCGGTCGAACCAGAGGGTGAAGGCCATCAGGCCCCAGAGCTGGCGGCTCAGATCCTCGCGCCCCGAGCAGTGGCTGTCGAGCAGGCCGTTCACGGTCGCGGCGTCGAAGCAGCCCTGGCGGTCGAGGTTGGCCGGCGAGAGCAGGTCGCGCGCGTAGCCCTCGAGCGGTCCGCGCAGCCACGCCGCAACGGGGATGGAGAAGCCCTGCTTCGGTCCCCGCAGGACCTCGCGCGGGATCAGCGGCGCCAGAGCGCGGCGCAGCAGCCGCTTCTTGGCGAGCGCGCGCACCTTGAGCGGCGTCGCGAGGCTGAGCGCGAACTCCGCCACGTCGTTGTCGAGGAACGGGACGCGCAGCTCCAGCGAGTGGGCCATGCTCGCGCGGTCGGTCTTGACGAGCAGGTCGTCGACCAGGTAGATGCCGAGATCGACGTCCTGGAGGCGGGCGAGCGGCTCGGCGCTCGCCGTTTCCGCGTAGCGCTCGCGGTAGACGTCGACCGGGTCCCAGCCACCATCCTGCTCGCCGAGCAGCGCCGTGCGCCGCTCCGCCGAGAAGATCTCCTTCCAGGCGTGATGGCGCTCCAGTGGCGGCAGGCGGGCAGCGCGGACGAAACGCTTCGCTTTGTAGTCGAAGCTGACCTTGGCGTCGGAGCTCGGCAGCGCCTCGACCAGCGGCGTCGCGAGGGGCGCGAAGCGGCCCACGCGGGAGGCCAGCTGGTCGGCGACGTAGGTGTAGTAGCCGCCGAAGAGCTCATCGCCGCCCTCGCCGGAGAGAGCGACCTTGACGTGCTGGGCCGCCAGCTCGGAGACGAGGTAGGTCGGCAGCGCCGAGGAGTCGCCGAACGGCTCGTCGAAGGCCTCGACCAACTTGGGCAGCAGCTCGACCGCGTTCGGGCGCAGAACGATCTCGTGGTGGTCGGTGCCGTAGCGCCGCGCCACCAGGCGCGCTCGGTCGAGCTCGTCGAAGCTCGCCTCCTCGAAGCCGACCGAGAAGGTCTTCACGCCTGCCCCTTCCTCGCCAGCGGCGAGGGCGGCGAGGCCGGCCGAGTCGACGCCGCCGGAGAGCAGCACGCCAACCGGCACGTCGGCGACGAGGTGGGCGCGCACGGAGTCGCGCAGGGTCTCGCGCAGCTCGTCGGCCAACACACCGGCGGGGCCGCGACGGGCTCGCTCGGCGGCGACGGGACGGGGACGCGCGTAGCGGCGCTCGGCCAGCTCGCCGTCGTGCCAGGAGAGCAGCGTTCCCGGCCGCAGCTTGCGCGCCTCGGCGAAGACGGTCAACGGCGCGGGGATCGAGTTGAAGGCGAGGTAGGCGGCGACCGCCTTGGGGTCGATCTCCCGGGAGAAGCCGGGCTGCTCGAGCAGCGCCTTGAGCTCGGAGGCGAAGGAGAGCTCGCCGTCGGCGGCGCGGTAGTAGAGCGGCTTGATCCCGAAGCGGTCGCGAGCGAGCAGCAGGCGGCGCTGCTGCGAGTCCCAGAGCGCGATCGCGAACATGCCGCGCAGCCGCTCGAGGAAGTCATCCCCGTGCTCCTCGTAGAGATGGACGAGCACCTCCGTGTCGGAGTGGGTGCGGAACGAATGGCCGCGCCGCTCCAGCTCGGCACGCAGCTCGCGGTAGTTGTAGATCTCGCCGTTGTGGACGACGGTGATCGAGCCGTCCTCGTTGGCGATCGGCTGGTCGCCTCCCTCGAGGTCGATGATCGAGAGGCGACGCATCGCCAGCGCCACGCCGTCTTCGTGGAAGACGCCCTCGCTGTCGGGGCCGCGGTGGACGAGCCGCCCGTTCATCCGCCTGACCGCGTCCAGGTCAGGCTGCGCGCCGGGCGCCGCGGCCACTCCGCAAATTCCGCACATGGCCGCAGTCTTTCAACCGACCGCCGGTAGTTGAGCACCCATAGGGTGCCTAAGTACCGGCGGGTCCTAGGTCGGGGCGGCGGGGCCGCGACCGAGCACCTTGCCGATGGTCGCCAGCAGGACGCTGACGTAGAGGCCGACCGAGCGGTCGGCGATGTACTCCATATCGTGGACGAGCTTGTCGGCCCAGGACTCCTCGCGGGTCATGCGCGTCTGAGCGAAGCCGGTGACGCCGGGGCGGACGACGAGGCGCTGCCAGTACTCCGGGATCTCCTTGCAGAGCTCCGCGAAGAACGCCGGGCGGATCGGTCGCGGGCCGACGATCGCCATGTCGCCGCGCAGGACGTTCCAGAGCTGCGGCACCTCGTCGAGGTGGATCCTGCGCAGCAGCCGGCCCACGCGCGTCACCTCTTCTTCGGTGCGCCGCGACAGCTCCTCGCCGTAGTAGGGGCCCAGCCGCTGCTCCGCGTCCGGCGCAAGCGTTCGAAACTTGTACATGAGGAAGAGCTCGCCGCAGCGTCCGACGCGGGCCCCGTGATAGAGGATCGGACGACCCGACGTGAGCGCGATCGCCGCGGCGGTCAGCGCCAGCAAAGGAGACAGGACGAGCAGCGCGAGTCCGGAGATCGTCACGTCCAAAGCGCGCAGGACCCGATCCACCGGGCGGGTCTCCCCCTCGCCGGCGAGCGCGATGTAGTGCTCCAGCTCCGCCCGGACGTCGTCGGGCAGGGTGAGCGATTCAGCTCGGGATGGTTTGGCTTGCCGCGGGATGGTCGGCTCCGACGGTTCCTAGGATCGTCTCAACGAGGAGACTAGGGTCTCGTCGCGTCGGAGTGGCCTCGGCGGTCCGCTTCTGGAGTTGGATGGCGCGTGGGTCGGTCAACGGACGCATCCGCCCCGAGCGGATCAGGGCTTCGTCGACGCCTCCCAACCGTCCACCGTAGGTCGTGTAGACGGGAGTGCCGAGCGCCGCCGCCTCGCGATTCATCGTCCCGCCCGCCGAGACGACGAGGTCGGCGAGGGCGACGAGGCTCTGCGCCTCCACTGCACCGGGCGGCACGATCAGCGACGGCAGGCGGAGGCCTTCGATGAAGGCGCGCTGCTCGGTCGTGCGCGGTAGGACGACGGCGTGGACGTCGGCGTCGTTGCCGAGGCGGGCCAAGACCTTGGGGAAGAGCGGGTTCGACTTGCGGTGATAGAGCGATACGTCGGGGGGCGGGCGCACGATCACGACCACCCGCGCGGGATCCACGGCGAGCAGACGCAGCGCATCCTCATCCGGCTCGAAGTCGTAGAGGTAGTACTCCTCCTTGAGACCCGGATAGGGGAAGTGCTTCTCGGCAGTGACGCCGAAGCGGCGCAGGCGTTCGAGCGGCACTGAGTCGGGGAACAACACCCGCTTCGCCAGCCGGCAGCCGATCCGGTGCTGGGTCACCGCCCACTCGTAGTCGTGCATGTTCGCCTCGGGGATGCCGAGCCCCTTGGCGGCGATTGCGAGGTCGTTTGAGCCGTGGGCGAGCGCCAGGTCGAAGGAGCGACCCCGGCCGAAGCGGGTCATCGCGGCCGTGCGGGCGCCGAGCCGGTAGGCCTTCCGCACTCGCGAGGCGCCCCCGTGCTGGCCGATCGGCGTGTGCGCCATCCCGTGCAGATCGAGCAGCGCCTGCGTCTGAGCGTAGTCGCGCGAGGTCACCTCCACTTCGTGTCCTTGCGCGCGCAGCCGCTCGATGATCGGTCGCAGCACCAGCACGTGCGCTGGTGCAGACATGTCGACCCAGATCCTCATGCCACCGGCTCTCCATCGCGGCTCCGGCGCGGCGGGTCCTGTCGCCGCAGGGGACCCACCGCCCCTTGCGGTAGCTGAAGCTTCCTCAGGGGCGGTCCCCCCTGCGACGCCACCCGCCGCGAGATACGTGAGGGGCAAACCGGCACCCGGGGGGCCTGCGTCAGCTTCAAACCGCGGCGGCTGCCGAAAGCTCGGGGTAGAGCGGGTAGCGGTCCATCAGTGCCTTGGTTCGCTCCCCCAGTGAGTCGCGCTCGGCGTCGAAGCGGTCGGAGAGGGCGGCGCAAATCACCGAGGCGATCTCGGTCATGTCGTCCTCGCCCATGCCCCGGGTGGTCAGAGCGGGGGTGCCAATCCGCAGCCCGGAGGGGTTCATCGGCGGCCGCTCGTCGAACGGGATCGCGTTGCGGTTGACCGTGATCCCAACCTGCTCGAGTCGCTGCTCGGCGGTCTTGCCGTCGAGGCCGCTCGGCGTCAGATGGACCAGCACCAGGTGCACGTCGGTGCCGCCGGTCAGGACCGGAACGCCGCCCTCCTGCAGGCCGGCGGCGAGCGCCTTCGCGTTGGCGATCGTCTGCCGCTGGCGCTCCCGGAAGGGCTCGCTGGCGGCGATCCGCAGTGCGACCGCCTTGGCGGCGATCGTGTGCATGAGCGGTCCGCCCTGCTGCCCAGGGAAGATCGCTTTGTCGACCGCCGTGGCGTGCTCCTCGCGGCAGAGGATCATGCCGCTGCGCGGCCCGGCGAGCGTCTTGTGGATCGTCGTGGTGACGACGTCGGCGTGCGGTACCGGGTTGGGGTGCTCGCCTGCCGCGACGAGGCCGGCGAAGTGGGCCATGTCGACCATCAGCTTCGCCCCGACCGAGTCGGCGATCTCTCGGAAGGCAGCGAAGTCGAGATGGCGGGAGTAGGCGGACCAGCCGGCGACGATCAGCTTCGGCCGGCGCTCCTCGGCGAGCCGCGCGACGTCCTCCATGTCGACACGCAGGTCGTCGCGGCCGACGTGGTAGGCGACGATCTCGTAGAGCTTGCCCGAAACGTTCAGCTTCATCCCGTGGGTGAGGTGGCCGCCGTGGTCGAGGGCGAGCCCCATGATGGTGTCGCCGGGTTCCAGCAGCGCCATGTAGGCGGCGTTGTTCGCCTGGGCACCGGCGTGCGGCTGGACGTTGGCGTGCTCGGCGCCGAACAGCTCCTTGGCACGGTCGATCGCGAGCTGCTCGGCGACGTCGACCTCCTCGCAGCCGCCGTAATAGCGGCGGCCGGGGTAGCCCTCGGCGTACTTGTTCGTGAGCACGGAGCCCACCGCCTCGAGCACCGCGTTCGGCACGAAATTCTCGGAGGCGATCATCTCCAGCGTGCTCTGCTGACGCCGCAGCTCGGCGTCGAGGACCGCCGCGATCTCTGGATCCACCTCGGCGAGCGGTGCGTTTTGAAGGTTTTCGGGTAGGTCGCTCATCGCATTGTCTCCGCTTCGCTCCCGGCGCGACGAATCAGATATGCCCGCTTGGTCGCTCCGCGATCGGAGGTCCAGCGACCTTACCAGCGTGCATGGATAGCCTGGCCGCCGTGAAAAGCCGATTCCTGCCAACTCTCGCCGCCGCTGGGGCCGCCTCTGCACTGCTCGCGAGTTATGCGCTCGCCGCCCCTGGCGGCGCGGCCGCCCCGCTCAACCCCGACAACCCGTGCGAAGGGCCCGAAGCGCGGAAGCTCCTCTGCCCCGACCTCAGGGTCGGCCCAGCCGAAGACCTGTTCGCGGTGCGGCGCGAGGGCGGATACGGGGGCGGCGGCGGCACGCTGCTCTACGCCGGTAACAACATCATGTCCCGTGGCCGCGGTCCGATCGAGCTCCGGGGCCGACGCTACAAGCGCAACTGGATGCGGGCCAACCAGGCGATCTACGAGGTTGGGGGCGGCGTCCGCATCTTCCGCACGGAGGCGAGGCTGCATTTCTTCGACGTCGGCTACGAGTGGGGCGGCTCCTACTGGAAGGTCGAGGACCCACTCAGCATGGAGATCTGGTCGCTTGACGAGCGACGCCGGCCACTGGAGCGGGTCCGCAAGGGACCGAAGGTCTTCTACTGCTTCCGCGACCTCGAGCGGACCAAGGCGATGCGGCGCTCGCCGCGCCATCGGGTCTACCCAGCCTGCAGCCAGGATCCGAGCCGCGAGCGCGTGCGGCTCGGGACGTCGGTCGGCTGGTCAGACATCTATCCGGCCGACTACGACCGCCAGTGGGTCAACGCCAGCGGCCTGCGCGGCTGCTTCGCCTTCGTGATGTGGGTCGACCCGCGGAACCTCTTCTACGAGTCGAACGAGCGCAACAACCGCTCGGTCCGGATCGTCCGCCTGCCCTACCGAGACGGTCCCCAGCGCTGCTGAGCGCCATTACCCGAGCGCCCGCGTCAGCTCCTCGGTCGACAGCGCACCTTCCCGCAACACCTTCCACGCGCCGCTCTCGTCGAAGCGGCTCAGGTCGACGACGGTCGACGGCTTGCCGGTCAGAGCGCCGCCGTCGATCGCCAGGTCGGCGCCGGCGACGATCTCTGCCGGCACCTCGGCGAAGCTGCCCGGGGCGGGCTCCCCACTGCGGTTGGCCGAGGTCTGGAAGAGCGGGCACATCGCGCCGGCGAGCGGGCCGCCGATCAGCCGCACCCCGAGTCGTTCGGGGTCCTCGCGGCAGGCGAGCGGGTAACGGCGCTCGGGGTTGGCGACGACGAGCGTGACCGGACCCGGGAGCAGGGCGCCGACGGCCTCGCGCGTACGCGGCCCGAGTCCCGAGACGAACTCCCGCATCGCCAGCGGCGAGAAGTACATGACCGCCGAAGACTTGCCCTCGTCCCGCCCCTTGATCAGGTGGATGCGCTCCACCGCCGCCGCGTCCACCGGATCGCAGGCGAGCCCGTAGAGCCCGTCGGCTGGGAAGACGGCGACGCCGCCGGCGCCGACGCAGCGCTCCAGCGCGCTTCGCGCCACGCCGGCGCCGTCACGGACGACCGAGACGACCTCGGTCATCGCCGCCCCACGACAACCCGCTCGATCCCGGCCAGGTCGCAGCGCGTCTCGGTGTTCGGCCAGCCGGCGGCCCGGACCATCGCGGCGACCTCGACGGCCTGTCCGGCCCCAACCTCGAAGGCTAGAACGGGCGTGGTCGTCGTTTGTGTCGCATAGCGGTACAAACGACGACCACGCTCACCGAGGACGTTCCGAAACGCGTCAAGGCCGTCCGGGCCAGCGAGAAGCGCCTCCCGGGGCTCCCACTCGGTCACCTCCGGCTCGAGGCTCCGCCATTCGACTTCGCTCACGTAGGGCAGGTTGGCGACGACGAGATCGAAGGGCTCCTCGCCGTCCGGGACGGTTCCCTCGAAGAAGCGGACCCGCTCCGCCAGCTCCAGCCGCTCGGCGTTCGTGCGCGCCACCTCCAGCGCCGCAGCCGAGGTGTCGGTCGCAGTCACCCCGCACCCCGGCAGCTCGTGCGCAATCGCGAGCGCTATCGCCCCGGAGCCGGT
>DATABM010000055.1:0-8322 GCA_036259555.1 Solirubrobacterales bacterium | reverse complement strand
CCGAGACCCAGCCGTCCGTCCCTGGAAGGGAGTCCGGTGCCGGTTCCCCGGACACTCAGCGCGGAGCGCCCACCGGCAACACGGAGAGCGGCGACGCGGCTCGCGGAGTCGCGTCCGCCGAGTCAGGCCCGGACGCCCCCCCCGCTACGAGCCTGTCGCTCGGCACGTACCGCGATCTGTGGGCAGGTCCCATCACGGAGCTGAACCCACCGCTGAAGTTCCTGCAGCCCGAGCAGCGGGTCGAGATCGCGCCGGCCGACGCGGAGCGACTCGGGCTGGAGGGCGGCGACGCGGTCCGCGTAAGCCATAACGGCAGCGGCGTCGAGGCAAAGGTCGAGATAAAGGAACGAGTCCAAGAGGGCGTCTGCTTCCTGATCGAGGGCGTCGGAGGGGACAACGCCAACGCCCTGCTGAACGGCGCGCCGGTCGCGGTGACGATCGAGAAGACTGCCGGCTGATGCTGCCCGTCGCCGACACGACCTTCGCCGAGGCGGCCTGGATCATGGTCGTCAAGTCGCTGGTGATCTTCGGCCTGATCTTCGCGATCCTGCCGCTGATGACCGTTCTGGAGCGGAAGCTGATCGGCCGCTTCCAGCACCGCTACGGGCCGAACCGCGTCGGGCCCTACGGGCTCATGCAACCGCTCGCCGACGTCGGCAAGCTGCTCTCCAAGGAGGCGTTCCGGCCGGCCAACGCGATCCCCACCCTGTTCGTGATCGGACCGCTGCTGCCGGTCCTCTCCGGTGTGCTGGCGCTGGCGATCATCCCCTGGGGCGACGTCCAGAACGGCGTCGGCCTTTACGGGATCGACGTGCCGATCGGCATCCTCTACTTCTTCGCCGTCGGCTCGCTCGCCTTCTACGGGGTGCTGCTGGGCGGCTGGTCCTCGGGCTCCAAGTACAGCCTGCTGGGCGCGATGCGCGGCGCCGCCCAGCTGATCTCCTACGAGGTGGCGATGGGGCTGGCGCTGCTCGGCGCGGTCATGATGGCCGGCTCGCTCTCGCTGGTCGACGTCGTTCGCGAGCAGGGCGAGATGTGGTTCGTCCTGCCCCAGTTCGTCGGCTTCCTCGTCTTCATGCTGGCCGGCTTCGCCGAGACCAACCGCACGCCCTTCGACATGCCGGAGGCCGACGCCGAACTCGTGCAGGGCTTCATGACCGAGTACGGCGGCATGCGCTTCGGCAGCTTCCTGTTGGTCGAATACATGGAGATCCTGGTCGTCTCCGGGATCGCCGCGGCGATGTTCCTCGGCGGCTGGATGGGCCCCGGCCCCGGCTTCCTCGACCCGATCTGGATGCTGGTGAAGATCCTCGCGCTGGTCCTGCTCTTCATCTGGGTGCGGGCCACGCTGCCGCGACTGCGCTACGACCAGCTGATGAGCCTCGGCTGGAAGATCCTGCTGCCGCTCGCAACGCTCAATGTCCTCGTCACCGCTGTGCTGGTGGTCGTCCTGTGAGGCGAGTCAGGTTCTTGACGCCATGCGCAAACAACCTGACTCGCGGCAGGGGGAGTGGTGGTGGTTGTCGTGGCTGAGTTCCCCTACTTGAAGGACCAGGACGTCGTCGAGGTCCAGCGCGGCCCCGAACCCGGGGGGCTCGGCGGCGCCTACCGCGCCTTCGGGAAGACGCTGCGCGGCCTGAAGACGACGATGGCGCGGCTGATCGAGGGGCCGATGACGATCGAGTACCCCGAGGAGAAGACTCCGGTCTACCCGCGCTTCCGCGGCCGCCACAAATTGCACCGCTTCGAGGACACCGGGTTGGAGAAGTGCGTCGGCTGCTCGCTCTGCGCCGCCGCCTGCCCGGCCGACTGCATCCGCGTCGTCGCGGCCGAGAACGTGCCGGGCGAGCGGGTCTCGGCCGGCGAGCGCTACGCCGCCGTCTACGAGATCAACCTCTCGCGCTGCATCTTCTGCGGCTACTGCGAGCTGGCCTGCCCGTTCGACGCGATCACGATGGGTCACGACTACGAGATGGCCGACTACGACCGCGACGACCTGATCTTCACCAAGGAGATGCTGCTCGCCGAGCCGATCGAGCGGACCCCCTTGCGCCGGGAGGGGGAGTGACTGTGCAGACGAACAGAAACCCGGCCGCCCCCGGACGCGGGAGCGAGCGCCAGTGCATATCTGGGTTTTCTGGCGGGAGCGGCAGCGGAGCAGGCGGCCGGTAATGGTTCCGGTGCTGTTCTTCGTCGGCGCGCTGGGCGCCCTCGGCGGCGCGGTTGGCGTGATCGCGCTGCGCAACCCCCTCTACAGCGTCCTGGCGCTGATCGTCCACCTCTTCTCGCTCGCCGTCCTCTTCCTGCTGCTCAGCGCGGCCTTCCTCGCCGCGGCCCAAGTGGTCGTCTACGCGGGGGCGGTGATGGTCCTCTACGTCTTCGTCGTCGCCTACGTCGGCAGCGGGCAGGAGTCGGCCTGGGAGCCGATCCCCGGCCAGCGTCTGCTGGCGCCGCTGCTTGGGATCGCGCTCTTCGTCGAGCTGGCGATCGCCGTGCTGGCCTCCTCCCTGTTGGCGCTGGGCGGCGAGGGTCCCGACGTCGAGCCGGGCTTCGGCGACCCGGCGGCAATCGGGACGCTGCTGCTGGAGAAGTTCCTCGTTCCCTTCGAGGCGTCCTCGATCCTGCTGCTCCTCGCGGCCGTCGGCGCCGTGGTGCTCGCCGGTCGCAAGCGCTCGGAACCGACGGCGGTCAACCGCCGGGAGGAGGCGGCGCGCTGATGGCGATCGAGTGGTACATCGTCCTCTCCTCGCTTCTCTTCGCAACCGGCGCGATGGGCATTCTGATCCGCCGCAGCCCGGTCGTGATCCTGCTCTGCCTCGAGCTGATGCTGAACGCCGGCAACCTGGCGCTGATCGCCTTCAGCCGCATGGTCGGCAACCAGGAGGGCCAGGTCTTCGCCCTGGTGGTGATGGTCGTCGCCGCCTGTGAGGTGGTCGTCGGGCTCGGCCTGATCGTCGCCATCTTCCGTCGCCGCCTGCCGCTCGACGTCGACCAGCTGACGGAGCTGCGCGGATGAGCGGCGCGCCGCGGAGGTCGCCGCGATGAGCGCGACCGCCTGGGCCTGGCTGGTCCTGCTCTTCCCGCTGCTCGGCTCGATCGCCTGCGCGGTCGGCTACCGGGCGCTGCCGGCGCGCGCCGCAGGCGCGATCGGCACCGGCGCGATCGCGCTCTCCTTCGCCTGCGGCGTCGGCGCGCTGCTCAGCCTGCTCGGCGACGAGCCCGAGGCGCGCCACCACGCCTCCTCGCTGTGGACCTACGCCAGCGGCGGCGGGCTGCACGTCGACCTCGGCATCCTCGTCGACCCGCTCTCCGTCTTCATGGTCCTGGTCGTAACCGGCGTCTCGACCCTGATCCACCTCTACTCGTTCGGCTACATGCAGTCCGACGAGGGCTACCACCGCTTCTTCAGCTACCTCAACTTCTTCGTCTTCTCGATGCTGCTGCTGGTCCTCGCCGGCAACTTCGTGCTGCTGATCGTCGGCTGGGCCTTCGTCGGCTTCGCCTCCTACGCCCTGATCAGCTTCTGGTACCGGCGCGAGACGGCGACCGGCGCCGGCATGAAGGCGTTCGTGATCAACGTCGTCGGCGACGTGGGCCTCGTCCTCGCCGCCTTCCTGATCTTCCGCGAGCTGGGCAGCTTCGACTTCGAGGCCGTCTTCCACGCCGCGCCGGAGGAGTTCACGACCAACGAGTGGACGGTGACGGCGATCTGCCTGCTGCTGCTGGTCGGCGCCTTCGCCAAGTCGGCGCAGCTGCCCTTCCACACCTGGCTCGCCGACGCGATGGAAGGGCCGACGCCGGTCTCGGCGCTGATCCACGCCGCGACGATGGTCACTGCGGGCGTCTACCTGATCGCCCGCACCCACCCGCTCTTCGGCATGGCGCCGACCGCCGCCGACATCGCCGCCTTCGTCGGCCTCGCGACGCTGCTCGTCGCCGGCACGATCGCGCTCGTCGTCACCGACCTCAAGCGGGCGATCGCCTACTCGACGATGAGCCAGATCGGCTACATGGTGGTCGGCGTCTCGATCGGCGCCTTCAGCGCCGGCATGTTCCACTTCATGACGCACTCGTTCTTCAAGGCGCTGCTCTTCATGGCTGCCGGCTCGATCATCGCCGCGATGGCCAACGACCAGAACATCGACCGGATGAGCGGCTTCGGCAAGGCGATGCGCTTCACCTCGGCGATGCTCCTGATCGGCGGCCTGGCGCTCGCCGCCTTCCCGGGGACGAGCGGCTTCTTCTCCAAGGACGAGATCCTCGCCTTCGCCGCCGAGCGCGGCGGCATGTACGAGATCTTCGTCGTGCTCGGCTACGCCGGCGCGCTGCTCACCGCCGTCTACACCTTTCGGCTCGTCTTCCGCATCCTGCCCGGGACGCCGAACCGGGAGGCGCGGGAGCTGATCGAGACCGGCCACGTCGCCCACGGCGAACCGCTCAATCCGGTCACCGGCGAGCGCGAGGACACCGACGTCGGCTTCCCCGGCCCCGAGCACCACATCGCCGAGCACTCGTTGCCGATGAAGGTCGCGATGGGCGTGCTGGGGGTCCTCGCTCTGGTCGGCGGGCTGATCCAGGTCCCCGGCGTCGACCACGTCGTCACCAGCTTCCTCGACCCGGTCTTCCACGACTCGCCGCTGGCCGCCGTCCACCCGTCGAGCGGCAGCGAATGGGCCGGGCTGGCGATCGGCGCGGTCATCTCGCTGGCCGGGATCGGGCTCGCCTACCTGCTCTACGTGGCGCGGCCGGACACCCCCGCCCTGCTGCAGCGCCGCCTGAAGCCCGTCCACACCCTGCTCGTCAACAAGTGGTACTTCGACGAGCTGATCGACGTGGCGATCGTCCGCCCGGCGCTCGCCGCCGGCCGATTCGCGAACCGCACCTTCGAGCGGCTCGTCGTCGACGGCCTGGTCAGCAGCACGGCGGATACGGTCCGCGGCGCCGGCGGCATCGTCCGCCTCGTCCAGAGCGGCTTCGTGCGCAGCTACGCCCTCCTGCTGATCGCCGGCTTCGCCGGGCTCGCCCTCTACTTCCTGGTGGTTAGCTCGTGAGCAACGCGCTGCTCTGGGCACCGCTCGCCTTCGGCCTCGTCGGCCTCTTCCTGCCGCGCCGCGCGACGGGCTGGTGGGCGACCGCGGGCGCGGCGGCGACGCTGGGGCTGGCGATCGCAGTCCTCGCCGACTTCGAGTCGGGCGCCGACCTCCAGCACACGGTCGACGTCGAGTGGATCCCCGGCCTGGGCGTCGACTACAGCCTCGGCGTCGACGGCCTCAACGTCTTCCTGCTGCTCTTGACCGCGCTGCTGTGGCTGGGCGGCACCGCCTTCGCCGCCTTCCGCGAGCAGGAGCGGCCGCAGCTCTTCTTCCTGATGATGCTCCTCGCCGAGACGGCGACGCTCGGTGCCTTCCTCGCCCAGGACCTGCTGCTCTTCGTCCTCTTCTTCGACCTGATGCTGGTGCCGTTCTACTTCCTCTTCGGCGCCTGGGGAACCGACCGGCCCGACGGCGTCACCGCCTCGGCAGCGACGCTGAAGATGATCGTCTACACCCTGGTCGGCTCGCTGCTGATGCTGGTCGCCGCGATCGCGACCGGGATCATCGCCGCCGACGGGGGCGAGATCACGTTCTCGATCGCCGAGCTCGCCCGCGAGCCGCTCGCCGAGGGCAGCCAGCGCTGGATCTTCTGGTTCTTCGCGGCGGCGTTCCTGGTCAAGATGCCGGCCTTCCTGCTGCACGGCTGGCTTCGCGACGCATACCGAGCGGCGCCACTGCCCGTGCTGGCCGTGTTCTCCGGGGTGCTGGCCAAGGTGGGCGCCTACGGCTTCCTGCGCGTCGTGCTGCCGCTCTTCCCCGACGCGAGCGTCGAGTTCCAGGAGGTCATGCTGCTGATCGCCCTCGCCTCGATCCTCTACGGCTCGGCGATGGCCTTCACCCAGACCAACGTGCGACTGGTCGCCGGCTACTCGTCGGTGGCGCAGCTCGGCTTCATCACCGCCGGCATCTTCGCCCTGCGCGCCGACGGGGCCGACGGGGCGATCCTGCAGATGGTCAACCACGGCCTCGTCGTTGCGCCGCTCTTCATCATCATCGCGGTGCTGGTGGAGCGCTCCGGCAGCGAGGACCTGCGCGAGATGGGCGGGATGGCGATGCGGGCGCCGGTGCTCGCCGCCCTCTTCCTGATCGTCACCCTGGCGACCCTGGCGATGCCCGGCTCGGCGAACTTCGTCGGCGAGTTCTTCATCCTCAACGGCCTCTTCCAGGCGAAGATCGTCTACGCGTTCGTCGCCTCGATCGGCGTCGTGCTGGCCGCCTTCTACGCCCTGCGCCTCTACCAGCGCACGATGCACAACCGCAGGCCGGAGGGATTGGTCTCGCGCGAGATCGGCTGGCGCGACGGCGTCGTGTTGGTGCCGCTGGTCGCCTGCATCGTCGGCCTCGCGCTGTATCCGAATTTGATTCTGGAGCGGACCGACCGGTCCGTAAACGATGCCGTTGCGGCAGTGAGGGGTTCGGCAGAGCCTCCCAAGGCGCACCTCCGCGGAGATGAGCCTCTTGCTCTCGAATGCGCCGGGGCCGCTCCGTGCGGAGTTCCTTGGGAGGCTCAACCGAACCCCTCTTCTCGAAAGGCGCGCTCGGGACAGTGAACTTCGTAGCGCCAGACATCGATTACGCCGGGCTCTCGCCCGTGATCGCGCTGACGGTGAGCGTGTGCGTGGTGCTGCTGAGCGCGGTGTTCCGGCCGACCGAGCGCTGGGCGCCCGGGTTGACGCTGATCGCCCTCGCGACTACGGCAGGGCTCTTGGTTTGGCGTTGGGGCGAGTCGACGGACCTGGTCACCGGCGCCCTGCGGATCGACGAGCTGGCGATCGCGATCTCGCTGATCGTCCTGCTGATGGCCGCCGCCTGCGTGCTGCTCTCACTGCGCGAGCCTGCCAGCGAGCAGGTCGGCTCGGGCGAGTACCACGCGCTGCTGCTCGGCTCGGTGCTCGGGATGGTCCTGCTAGCCCAGGCGCAGAACCTGATCACCTTCTTCATCGGGCTCGAGACGCTCTCGATCCCCCTCTACATCCTCTGCGCCGCCAACCTGCGCCGGGAGC
Organism: Solirubrobacterales bacterium; assembly: GCA_036259555.1. Lineage (GTDB taxonomy): Bacteria > Actinomycetota > Thermoleophilia > Solirubrobacterales > 70-9 > VRUE01. The sequence continues at coordinate 1,226 of DATABM010000055.1, read as the reverse complement.
GCTCGCTCGAGTCGGGCCTCAAGTACCTGATCGTCGGCTCGCTCGGCTCGGCGACGCTGCTCTACGGGATGGCGTTCCTCTACGGCGGCTCCGGCGCGACCGACTTCGCCGGGATCGCGGCGGGGATCGACGGTGCGGGACTGGTCGGCGACCCCCTCGTCCTCGTCGGCATCGCCCTTGTCGCGGTCGGACTCGCCTTCAAGGCCTCGATCGCGCCCTTCCACCAGTGGACGCCCGACGTCTACGAGGGGGCGCCTACGCCGATCACCGGCTTCATGGCGGTCGCCACCAAGGCCGCCGCCTTTGCGGTCTTCGTCCGTTTCTTCGACGTCGCGCTGGCCCCGCAGGCCGGTGACTGGCAGCCGGCTCTCGCCGTCCTCGCGGCCGTGACGATCGTGATCGGCAACGCCGGCGCACTCGGGCAGCGCTCGCTGAAGCGGCTGCTCGGCTACTCGGGCGTCGCCCAGGCCGGCTACATCATCGGCGGCCTGGTGGTTGCCAGCGAGGCGGGCGTCAACGCGCTCGTCTTCTACTTGGCCGGCTACGCCTTCATGAACCTGGCCGCCTTCGCGGTCGTCGTTGCACGCGAGCGCGAAACGGCCTTCGGCGACGACATCGAGTCGATCCGGGGGCTCGGCGCCGAGCGACCGCTGCTGGCCTGGCCGCTGACGATCTCGATGCTCGGTCTCGCCGGCCTGCCCGCGACCGTCGGCTTCGTCGGCAAGCTCTACCTGATCGAGGCGCTGGTCGAGGGCGACTACACCTGGCTCGCGGTCTTCATCGCGGTGGGGACGATGATCTCGCTCGCCTATTACCTGCGGGTGGTGGCGGCGATGTGGATGCGTCCGGAGAGCGCGGCGGCGGACCGAGGCGGAGCGTCGCCCGTCGCCCCGGCGATCGCCGGGGCTTCGCCCGAGGCGGACCCGACCGACCCGCGGGCGGGCCGCCGCCTCTATCTCGTCGGACCTGCTGCACTGGCGGCCGCCGCCACCGTCTTCTTCGGGGTGATTCCGCAGCCGCTGGTGGAGTTCGCCGAACGCGCCGGCTCGTCCCTCTTTTAGCGGCACAGCGCGCAGCGCGCCGGGTCCTGTCACCGCTTTTGGAGGACCACATCATCCCCCACCTCCTCCCATTGAGCGAAGCGAGCGGTGATCCGGGCGTACGCCCGGAATTCGTCCGGGCGTGACGGCAATCGCCACGTCAGCGCCGCTCGCAGAGAATCAGAC
>DATABM010000054.1:0-5073 GCA_036259555.1 Solirubrobacterales bacterium | reverse complement strand
CGAGGACGAGGTGCCCTCCCCCGCGACAGGACCCGCGGGCGGAGCGGTTTGTCCCTCGCCCTTCTGGGTTTCCGCACCGTCCTCGCCAACCTTTGCGATCACCGTCCCGATCGCGACCGTCTCGCCCTCCTGCACGAGGATCTCGCTCAGCGTTCCCGCCACGTCGCTTTCGTAGGCCATGTTCGCCTTGTCGGTTTCGATTTCGACCAGGGCCTCGCCGACCGCCACCTCGTCGCCGACCTGCTTCAGCCAGGTCAGGACCGTGCCCTCCTCCATGGAGTCGGAGAGGCGCGGCATCACCACCTCGGCCATCAGATCGACCCCTCCAGCGCGGCCAGCGCCGCCTGCACCACGTGCTCGCAATGCGGCATCGCCGCCTGCTCGAGCCGTTTCGAGTAGGGCATGTGGACGTCGGCGCCCGTCACCCGCTGCACGGGCGCGTCGAGGTGGTCGAAGGCCTGCTCGGTTATCAGCGCCGCCAGGTTGGCGCCGACGCCGCCGTGCGGCCAGCCCTCCTCGACGATCACCGCGCGGTTGGTCTTGCGCACCGACGCGAGGATCGTGTCGAGGTCGAGCGGTCGCAGCGTACGCGGGTCGATCACCTCCGCCTCGACGCTGTGCTCGTTGGCCAGCACCCTCGCCGCTTCCTCGGCGACCTGGGCCATTTTCAGGATGCCGACGACGGTCACGTCGCTTCCCTCGCGCCGCACCGCCGCCTCGCCGAAGCGCAGCACCTCGCCGTCCCCGTCCCCGTCTGGCACCTCGCCGCGCACCCCGTAGAGACTCTCGTGCTCGATGAACACGACCGGGTTCTCGTCGCGGATCGCCGTCTTCAGCAGCGCCTTGCCGTCGGCCGGCGTCGAGGGGCAGGCGACCAGCAGTCCCGGCACCTGCAGGTAGAGCGCCTCGAAGCTGTGCGAGTGAGTCGGCCCGAGCTGGTGGCCGCCGCCCCCCGGCATGCGGATCACCATCGGCACCCGCGCCTGGCCGTTGAACATGTACGGGATCGCGGCGGCGTGGTTGACGATCTGGTCGAGCGCCAGCAGCGAGAAGTTGACCGTCATCAGCTCGACGATCGGCCGCAGCCCGGCCATCGCCGCGCCGACACCGCAGCCTACGATCGTGTTCTCGGAGATCGGCGTGTCGCGCACCCGCCGCTCGCCGAACTCGTCGAGCAGCCCTTCGGTTACCTTGAAGGCGCCCTGGAAGACCCCGACGTCCTCGCCCATCACGAAGACCGACTCGTCGCGCCGCATCTCCTCGGCCATCGCGTCGCGCAGCGCCTCGCGCATCCGCAGCGTCGCCATCAGTCCTCGGCCTCCTGGCCCTCGCCGCGGTCGGCCCACTGGACCTGCGGACCTGGCTCGACCCCCTGCTGGGACCCCAGCTCGGCGTCGCCGTCCTCGGCCGGGTTGGGGCGCGGGCCGTCCGGCTGCCCGGCGTACGCGGCGCCCGCCTCGGCCAGCTCGCGCGCCGTGTCCGGCATCGATTCCTCGTCCTCGCCGCGGTGCGGCTCGGGGCTGCGCTCGTCGACGGCGTACCAGCCGGAGCCCTCGATCACGTAGAGCTTCTCGTAGAGCGTGTCGAGTGGAGGCTCGGGCGAGGCATCGGCGAACTCGACCGCCTCCCGCACCGTCCGCTCGGCCTTCTCGCGCGTCTCCTCCACCTCGCGCTCCCCCAGCACTCCCGCCTCGACGCAGCGCCGCGCGAACGCCTCGATTGGGTCTTTCTGCTGCCACTCCTCGACCTCGTCGCGCTCGCGGTAGACCTCCGGGTCGGCCGCCGAGTGGCCGCGGTAGCGGTAGGTGAAGCACTCCAGCAGCGTCGGCCGCCGCTCCTCGCGCGCCTTGCGGACTCCCTCGCCGACCGCCTCGCGCACGGCGATGACGTCCATGCCGTCGACCCGCTCGCCGGGCACGCCGTAGCCCTCCGCCTTCTTGGAGAGGTCCGTCTGGGCCGAATGGCGCTCGACCGACGTCCCCATCCCGTAGAGGTTGTTCTCGACGATGAAGAGGACCGGCAGGCTCCAGAGCGCCGCCAGGTTCATCGTCTCGCCGAAGTTGCCCGTGTTGGAGGCGCCGTCGCCGAACATGCAGACGGTGACGCTGTCTTCGGAGCGGTAGTCGGAGGCGAGACCGAGGCCGGCGGCGATCGGCAGGCTGCCGCCGACGATCCCGTAGCCGCCCATGAAGCGCCGCTCGCCGTCGAAGACGTGCATCGAGCCGCCGCGGCCGCCGCTCGTCCCGTCGACGCGGCCGAACAGCTCGGCCATAACGCGCTTCGGATCGGTGCCGCGGGCGATCGCGTGACCGTGCGTCCGGTAGGCGCCGATCAGGTAGTCCTCGTCGCGCATCACCGAGGTCGTGCCGACGATCGTCGCCTCCTCGCCGATCGCCAGGTGCAGGAAGCCGCCGGCTTTGGCGCGCTGGTACTGGCGCCCGGCCTCCTCCTCGAAGCGCCGGATCGTCGTCATCCGCGCGAGCAGCTCGTAACAGGTGCTGGCGTCGGGGAGGTCGGCCACGTCTTGACCTTAGCTCGCCCGGGCCACCGCCTAGCCGGCGCGGCCGGCGGAGGCGACCGCCTCCTCCAGCCGGTCGTCCCCCCAGAAGACCTCGTCGCCGACGACGAGGGAGGGGACCCCGACGACGCCGCGCTCGGCGGCGCGGTCGGTGGCCTCGCGCAGGGCGTCCTTCACCGAGGCCGTTCCGACCGCCTTCTCGACCGCGTTCGCGTGCAGCTCGCAGGCCGCTGCCGCGATCATCACGTTCTCGGGCGCGGTCAGGTCGCGGCCGGCGGCGAAGGCCTGGCGGAACGCCGAGAGGGCGAAGGCGACGGTGCGGCCGGTCTGCTTGGCGAAGGTCGCCGTTCGCATCGCAAGCAGGGTGTTGCCGGGCCAAGGCTCCGGCCAGACGAGCGGCGGCAGTCCGTACTCGGCTGCCCGCCGCTCGACCTCGGCGATCCCGTCGGCCCGTCCCGGACCGTTCGCCCATGAGTCCCGCCCGAAGCGCTGGAAGAGGCCGCCGAGCAGGATCGGCTGCCACTCCGGCTGCTCCAGCTCCGCCTCGGCGAAGAGGCCGCTGATCCGCTCCGCGGTGAGGTAGGCGTAGGGCGAGCCGAGGTCGAAATAAAAGGTGGTCTCAGGCATCTGAGAGTCCGAAAATCAAGCAGATCGGGGGACGCAGGGAAAGCGAGGTGAGGGGAGCGCACTGCCGTGCGTGACCCGATCCGAGCGGCCGAGGACCTCGAGATGCGCAGATTGCGGGACTCTCAGGCGTGGGTCGCCCAATTGTCTACGGCCCGCGCCGCGTCGAGGATCGCCTCGGAGATCGTCGGGTGGGGGTGGACGATCCGGGCCAGCTCCTGGTAGCCGCCCTCCAGCGCCATCGTCGCCACCAGCTCGGCGATCATGTCGCAGGCCCGGTTGCCGACCACGTGGGCGCCGAGGATCTCGCCGTACTTCGAGTCGACGACGAGCTTGACCAGCCCTTCTTTGTCGTCGTAGACGGTTGCGGCGCCGACCCCGCCGAGCTTCAGTTTCCCCACCTTGACGTCGTGGCCGGCCTCCTTGGCGGCCGCCTCGGTCAGGCCGACGCTCGCCACCTGCGGCTGGCAGAAGGTCGCGCCGGCGACGAGGTTCTGGTCGACGGGATGGGTCTCGGCGCCGGCGGCGTGCTCGACCGCGACGACGCCCTCCTCGGAGGCCTTGTGGGCGAGCGCCTTGGCGTTCACCAGGTCGCCGATCGCGTAGACCTTCTGGTTGGAGGTGCGGCCATACTCATCGACCTCGACCTTGCCCCTGTCGGTCAGCTTGACGCCGGCCTCCTCGAGGTTCAGCCCCTCGACGTCGGGGCCGCGACCGCCGGCGACGCAGAGGTAGTCGACCTCGGCCGACTCGCCGCCGTAGGTGAACTTGACGGAGTCATCGCCGGCTTCGACGTTCTCGACCGGCGTTCCGGTGGAGATCGCGATGCCCTGCTTCTCGAAGGTCCGTTTGACGACTCGAGCCATGTCCTTGTCCTCAGCCGGAAGGATCTGGTCGAGCATCTCGATCAGGAGCACCTCGGTGCCGAAGCGCGCGTAGGCGGAGGCGATCTCGCACCCCGAGGCGCCCGCTCCGACGACCGCGATCCTGTCGGGGCGCTCGGAGAGCGACCAGGCGCCCCAGGTGTCGACGACCCGGCCGCCGAACTCGGTGCCGGGGATCGGCAGCGCCACCGAACCGGTGGCGAGCACCACGGCGCCGGCCTCGTGGACGTCGTCGCCGACCTTGACGTTGCCCTCGGCGGTGAGCGAGCCGTCGCCCTCGATCCAGGTCACCTTGTTCTTGTCCCAGAGCATCTTCACGCCGCCCGAGAGCGACTCGGAGACGGCGGCGCGGCGCGCGTGCAGCGCGTCCCAGTCGAGCGACGCCCCCTCGACCACGACGCCGAGCTCGGCGCTGTTGCGCGCCTCGTCGTAGACGTCCGCGGTGCGCAGGATCGTCTTGGCTGGGATGCAGGCGTAGTTGAGGCAGCGGCCGCCGGGCTTGTCGCGCTCGACGACGGCGGTCTTGCGGCCGAGCTGTGCCGAGCGGATCGCGGCGACGTAGCCGCCGGGGCCGCCGCCGATGACGATCGTGTCGAACGAGTCCGGCACTGATCTGAGCCTATAGAAAGCGCGTCGGTTGCCGGACGCGCGGCGCTACCGCCTGAAGAGCCGCGGGTTGCAGGCGGCGACCGGGTTGCGGTTGCGCAGCCAGCAGCTGAAGCGGAAGCGGCGGATCCTGTAGCGGTACTGGTAGACCGAGCCTTCGCGGGGCAGCGCCGTGTAGGTGGTGATCGCGCCGCGGTAGAGGTAGGGGCCGGTAAGCCACTGGACCCGGCATTTGACCCTTTCGCGGGCGAGCCGTTTGCAGACCCCGTCGAGGTCGCGCGCCCGCGTGAAGCGCCCGCCGAAGTCGGCTTCCAGGCCGAGGACGGCGACCAGTTCGCCTTCGCCGCGCGTCAGCGGCGGCAGTTCGACCTCCGGCACGACGACCGGCGGGGCCGGGCCCCCCGATTCGACCGCGGCCCGCCATGCCTCGACCCAGGCCGA
>DATABM010000053.1:0-2900 GCA_036259555.1 Solirubrobacterales bacterium | reverse complement strand
CGGACTTGGAGCGGATGGCGGAGTTCTTTGGGGAGTCTTTGGAGGAGCTGTTGAAGGCGTCGGGGAAGTCGCGGGGGACGAAGAGGAAGGCGGCGGCGGCTAAGAAGGCGAAGGCGGCGCCGAGAAAGGCCAAGGCGAAGGTGGCGTCTTCGAATGGTGCGTCGAGCAATGGTCGGGGGGCGAAGCGCTCTGCGATTCGTGGCAAGGCTCAGCGGCCGCGGTTGATTGACAGCGAGTAGGGCTTGGCGGTGATGTCCGCGGGTCCTGTCTCCGATTTTGGTTTACGTGCTCGCAAGCTGCGCGCGCAAACGCAAAATCGTCGCCACCCGCGGCAATGGCGTTGGTTGTGTGGCTGATTTCCGATGGTGAGGTGGTGGATCCGGTCTGGGACTCGGCGGTGTCGCGGGCGTTGATGTTGCGGGTTGCTGGTGGGGAGCTGCCTGAGACGTTGAGGGTGTCGCGGCCGGGTGCGGCGGTGGTGTTTGGGAAGCGGGATGTGGTGAGTGAGGGGTATGCGGCTGCCGTCGAGGCTGCGCGGGCCGCTGGCTTTGATGCGGTTGAGCGGTTGGGTGGTGGGCGGGCGGCGGTGTTCCATGAGGGGACGTTGCACTTTGGGCATGCGGTGCGCTCGGGTGAGCCGGGGCTGATCGTGCGGCGGTTCGAGGAGACGGCGGAGCTTGTGGTGCGGGCGTTGAGGCCATTGGGGGTCGATGCGCGGGTCGGTGAGGTTGCGGGCGAGTACTGCCGGGGCGAGCACAGCGTCAACGCGCGCGGGACGAAGAAGCTCGTGGGGCTCGGTCAGCGAGTCGTCAAGGGCGGTTCATACGTCGGCGGGGTGCTTGTCGTGACCGGTGCCGATCGAGTCCGCGAGGCGTTGGCGCCGGTGTACGAGGCGCTGGGGTTGGACTGGCTGCCGGAGACGACGGGCGCCGTGGTGGACGAGCGACCGGAAGTTACGTGGGAGGACGTGCGGGTGGCGATCGAGGCGGAGTACGCGGCCTCGTACGAGCTGGAGCCGGCGGAGCTGGATGACGAGACGCTGGCGCTAGCGGAGCGGCTGGTGCCGGAGCATCGCAGCGCGGGCTAGTAGCCGAGGGCGAACTTGGCGTCCTCGGACATCAGGTCGGGGGTCCAGGCGGGCGTGAAGACCATCTTGGTGTTGACCTTGGTGATGCCGGGGAGGGCGCCGACGAACTCCTCCATCTGCTCGGTGACCTGGGGGCCGATCGGGCAGCCGGGGGTCGTGAGGGTGAAGGTGATGAAGGCCTCGGTGCCCTCGATGGCGATGTCGTAGACGAGGCCGAGCTCGACGAAGTCGAGGCCCAGCTCGGGGTCGATGACGTTCTCGAGCGCCTCGCGCACGTCGTCCACGGTTACGTCGATGTCTGACATGGGGGCAATGGTAGTCGCGGCGACCTCTAGGGTTGCGGCCCCGATGCCGCTGCTGCTCATAGTCGCGTTCGTCCTCGTCCCGCTTGCGGAGCTGTACGTGATCCTCAAGGTCGGTGACGCGATCGGGATCCTGCCGACGATCCTGCTGCTGGTCGCGGACTCGCTGGTCGGATCGATGCTGCTGCGCAGCCAGGGACGTGCGGTCTGGCGCCGCTTTAACGAGGCGCTCGGCGCCGGCCGGGTGCCCCATCGCGAGGTGTTCGACGGCGTCGCGGTGATCTTCGGCGGCGCGTTCCTGCTCACGCCGGGCTTCCTGACCGACATCGTCGGCCTGCTGTTGCTGATCCCGCCGACGCGCGCGGTGCTGCGTCGCTTCGCCGCGCGGAGGCTGGGGAAGCGGTTCGGGCTCGGTGCGGTCGCCGGCGCCGCGGGGCGGGCGCGCCGGTCGCGCGCGGCGAAGAACACGGTCGAGGGAACGGCACGTGAACGCCCCGACGAGCCGCCTCGGGGGAGAATCGAGCTGTGAGCCAGCCGGCGCTGTCGCTGAACTTCTTCGATCCTGAGCACGGGCTGCACGGCAGCGCACGCTCGGGGATGACGCTGCTGTTCGAGGGTTCCAGCTCGCGCGCGCTGGCGAACGGCGTGCGGATCGAGCGGGCTGGGGACGGCTGGCGCGCGGAGCTCGACGGGGAGTTCGCGCTCGACCTGGAGCCTGTCGCGCCCGCGGCGGAGCTCGATGGCGTGACGGTCCACGTCTGCTCGGCGACCGGCGAGGTCGACGGCCGCGACGTGCGCTGCATGGCGACGCTGTCCGAGACCCACGGCGCGCCGAGCTGGGACGAGGTCGACTCGCTGCGCTCGATCTCGGCGCTGTTCGACCGAGACCATGCCTTCCTGGCAATCGGTCGCCGCCCGCGCGGCGCGCTCGGCCACGACGCGGAGCAGACGGCGGCGTGGCTGCTCAACGACGGCGAGGCCGTGGCGATCGAGGACGCGCGCATCTCGACCGTCTACGACGGCGAGGGCCGCCAGCGCAGCGCCGGCCTGGAGCTGTGGCTGGCCGACGAGGACCACGCCGTACGCGGGTCAGGGACCGTCGTCGCCGGCTCGTCGCTGCAGCTCGAGGTGGCTGACGTGCACGCCGCGATCTTCCGCTGGCGGATTGGCGACCGCGAGGGAGCTGGCGCCTACGAGCTGATGACCCGCTCCGAGCCCGAGGCCGCGTGAGCCCGCCGAAGGCGATCGTCAGCGACTTCGGCGGGGTGCTGACGACACCGCTGGGCAACGCCTTCGCCGCCTGGTCGAAGGAGACCGGGATCGCCCTCGAGGATCTCGGCAAGGCGCTCTCCGACTCGCTCGAGCGTCACGGCGAGCATCCGCTGTTCGTGCTCGAGCGCGGCGAGCTGACCGAGGCCGACTTCGTCGCCCGACTGCAGCAGGAGCTCGGCGACCACCATCCGTCGATCGACGGCATCGGCGAGGCGCTGATGGCCGGCCTGGAGCGCAAC
>DATABM010000052.1:0-15186 GCA_036259555.1 Solirubrobacterales bacterium | reverse complement strand
TGGCGGTGGCGCGACCCGCTGCCGGCCGAATGAGCGGGTCGCTGTCGCCATGCAGGACCGTCGCCGGCAGGCGCAGCTTTTCAAGGGCCGGGGTGCGGTCGCCCGAGGCGGTGATCGCACCCCAGCCCTTGAAAAGCTGCGCCTGCCGGCGACCGTCCTGCATGGCGACAGCGACCCGCTCATCCGGCCGGCAGCGGGTCGCGCCACCGCCAAGGCGATCCGCGACTCCCGCCTGCGCGTCTTCGAGGGCATGGGACACGACCTGCCCCGCGCCCTGTGGCCCGAGATCGTCGAGGAGATCGCCGCGACCGCGGCACGGGCGGGGGAGCGCGCCGCGACGCCCGCCTGATGCGGCTGAGAGGAGTCGAACCTCCACGGGGTTTCCCCCACACGGACCTGAACCGTGCGCGTCTACCAGTTCCGCCACAGCCGCGGGCCACAGGAATCTACCGCTTGGCGGCGTTCGCCCGGTGCGCGAACCGGGCGTCGCTCCGCCGCCAGCTCTCGCTAAAATGCCGCCCACACGCCGCTATCGTCTAGGGGACTAGGACGCCGGATTCTCAGTCCGGAAACCGGGGTTCGAATCCCCGTAGCGGTACTGACCAAGCCCCGCGCAGCGGGGCTTTTCTCGTTTCGGTCCAGATCGACCGCTCCGGGGCGAATGGGCCGTCCGGCGAAGGCTAATCGCCCAGGCTGTATGCAACGAGTTCCGGCGACTGGCCTTCGGCGGTGGCGAGTCCGGCGCCGGCGACGAGGGTGTCTTCGTCGGCCATCACGCCGGCGTTGGTGCCGGCGGGCAGGGATTCCTGCCAGGCGAGGCGGCCGGATGAGGTGTCGAAGCCGTGGACTTTGCCGTCCGCAGTCGTGACGAAGACGAGATCGTTGACTACGGTGGTGGCGCCGTAGGCCGGCGAGGTCGCGAATTTGTGTTTCCACTCGATCCGGCCGGTGGCGACGTCGAGCGCGACGATTTCGCCGCTCGGGGCCACGGTGCCGCCTTCGCCGGTTTCAGAGCCGGAGACCGCTTCGGCGGGGCTGTTGACCACCGGCACGAAGACATTCGTGCCGTCGGTCGCCCCCGGTGCGATCACGCCGCCGAGGATGCCGGGGTAGACCGTGCCTTTCTTGATCCGGTCGTATTCCCCGCGCATCGCGTAGAGGCCGTCGTTGTCGTGGCCGTTGTGGATGCCGACGGCCCGTTTCCAGACCAGCTCGCCGTTCCCGGCGTCGAGCGCGACGACGTAGCCGACCTTGCCCGGGGCGATGACCAGTTCGCGCCCTTTCGACTCGACCAGCATTGGCGGGCCCTGCAGGTCCCAGTCGTAGATGTCGTGCGGGTTGAGCTGGAAGTACCACTCCATCTTGCCCGTCTTGGCGTTCAGCTTCACGATCGAGTTGGTGTACAGGTTCGGGCCGGGCCGGCTCTCGCCGTAGGGGAATTTCGGCGTGCCGGGGAACGGCGCCGGGTTGCCTACCCCGAAGTACATGAAGCCTTTGTCGTCGAATGCCGGCGTGTACCAGAGGCCGCCGCCCGAGTTCACTTTCGGGTTGCCCCAGAGGTTCTTCGGCACCGTGTCCCAGCTCCACAGTTTTTTGCCGGTTTTGCCGTCGAGCGCCCAGAGGATGCCGACGCCGCCCCCTTCGTAGAGCGAGCCGGCGTTGACCGGCGTGGTGGAGACGTAGACGACGCCTTTGTGGGCGCCGGGCGCGAGGTTGATGCCCTCCTGCGCATTTCGGGTCAGCGGCACCGACCACAGCTCTTTGCCGGTTTTCTGGTCGAGTGCGAAGGCGGCCGAGCCGGTCGCCCCGTAGACACGGCCGTCGGCGACGGCGACGCCGTTCGGACCGAAGGTAGCCTCTTCGTAGGCTTTCGTCCACAGCACCTCTCCGGTCTCTTGGTCGATCGCCTGGACGTTGGAGCCGAGGTCCTGGATGTAGACGACGCCTTTGTCCATGACCGGGGTGGAGGCGAAGCTGCCGAACGATCCTTCGCCTTCGAACGGGGAGGTCCAGGCGACTTCGAGCTGTTTCACGTTGGTCGTTTTGATCTGACCGCCGACGTCGCGCGTGTTGGCGAGATCGCCGTTCGGGTAGCCCGTGCCGGTGAGACTGGCGTTGCTGCCGCCATCGTCGTCGCCTCCGCCGCAGCTCGCGACGAAGAAAGCCGCGAGCACGACGAAGCTCAGCGAGAAGAGGGCTCGGACCGCTGCGCGTCCCTGCCCGGGGACCGTTTTGAGCCTCTCCCACACGGCGAAGCGACCCTATTGAAAAGCTCAGGCTAAGTCAAGCAATCTGTTGTTTCCCAGCCAATGCGGGGAAATTGGGGACGCTGAACGGCTGCAGGACGCGGTTGGACAGAAGGCCGAGCGCGCCGAGATTCGCGAAGCCCGGGCCCTGGCTCAGCCCGGCCAGACCGGGGATCTGCAGGCGCGGCTCCATGCCCTTGAGCTCGAGGTTGCGGCCGATTGGCACTTCGGTCCCGGCCGGGGCGTCCCATAGCGGGCCGACCCGTGCCTCGATCGTCTCGCGGACCCCATCGGGAAAGAGGTTGCGGAGCTGGGCCAGCAGGTCGAAGCCCGTGCAGTTGACGACGTAGTCGTGCTCGGCCGAGGTCGGCCCCTCGGGCGCTTCGTAATCGATCCGCACCCGCTCGCCGCCGGCCGCCGCGCCGACGTCGCCGACCCGACCTTTCTGGAAGCGAACCCGGTCGTCGTAGGCGATCGCTGCCAAGCTCGGCGGATCGAAGACGCCGCGGTCGCTGTGCTTGACGAAGTCGCGCCGCGTCTGGACGTCCAGCGACTCCCATTCGATCTCGTCCGGGTTCGAGAAGACGCGGTTCTCGAGGAAGCTCTCGCCGCGGCTCATCGGCAGCATCGGCGTGTAGATCGTGTAGCGCGCCTTGGGACGGAAGCCGCGCAGGAACATCACGCAGCTGAGGGCGCTCTCGCCGCCGCCGACGACCGCCACGTCGCAGGCGGTCTCGTCGGGCAGCGTCGCGAACTCGCTCCGCTTGCTGTCGCAGTGGAAGACCCGTCCGGCGATCTCCGGCTCGTGGGGGAAGGCGCGATGCACTCCGGGGCCGGTCAGGACGAGCGCCCCGGCGGCATACCGCAAGGAGCCCGACTCACCGGCGACGTCGACTACCCAACGCTCGCCCGCCTCGTCGAGCGAGACCTCGGTCACGGTGCCCCGGATGTGGTCGATGCCCTCGGTGGCACGCGAGAGCACCCAGGTCAGGTACTCGCCGTAATCGCGGTGGCGAACCGAGGGCGAGCCGGCGTCGATCCAGCGCGCATAGCGCCGGATCGCGACCATGTAGCGCTGCCAGGTGAAGGCCATCACCGCCTCGTCGATCGCTTCGCCGGCCTCGCCGAACTCGCGCCAGCTCTGGTAGGGGAAGCCGATGTCCTTGATCGGCGTGACCGCCAGCGGCTCCTCGCCGGAGGTCATTCCGTTGCGGCCCTTCCAGGAGGCGGCCACCTCGGTCCCCTCGACGATCCGCACCGAGATCGGGCCGAGCCCGAGGGTGTTGATCGCGTGAACCTTGGCGGAGATCCCGGCGGCCTTGGCGCCGGCTCCGACTATGAGTAGATCGGTTTCCTCTGCCATTGCTCCTCCACGCGTGCTCGCGGTTCGGCGATCACGCGCGCTCGCTTGTCCGGACTGAAGGAGATCGCGCTGCGGGTGACGTGCTCGGAGCCGCTCTCGACCGGCTGCAGGTCCACCTCGGTGAGCACGGTGCGAAGGACGCGCTTCATCTCGATTTCGGCGTAGCTCGCAGCCAGGCAGCGCCGTACCCCGCCGCCGAAGGGGATCCAGGTGTAGGTGCCGGGCGGCTTCTCCAGGAAGCGCTCGGGGATGAAGGCGCGCGGGTGCGGATAGACCTGCTCGTCGCGGTGGATCAGGTAGACGCAGGGGGCCACCGTCGTCCCCGCCGGCAGCAGGTAGCCGCCCAGTTCCATCGGCTCGAGCAGCTTGCGGGCGACGACGGGAACCGGCGGGCAGAGCCGCAGCGTCTCCTGCACGACCGCGTCGAGGTAGGCGGTGCTCTCGTCGGCGTCGACCTCCTCGCGCAACCGCGCCAGCTTGTCGGGGTGGCGCAGCAGCCGCTCGAAGGCCCAGGCCAGCGAGGAGGAGGTCGGGCCGTCGGTCAGCAGGGTGAGCATTTCGTCGCGCAGGTCCTTGTCGGAGAGCGGCGAGCCGTCCTCGTAGCGGGCGTCGATCAAGAGCGAGACGATGTCCTTGGGGCCCGCGTCGCCGAGTCGCCGACGCCGTTCTATCTCGCCCATCACCGCCCGCTCGACCGGCTCCATCGCCGCGCGGAAGCCCCGGCTGCGGGCGACCCAGCCGGCGCCGAGCATCGACAGCCGGCTCAGGCGCCTCGGGTCGTTGAGCGCCTGGGTCAGGCCGGTCAGCGCCCTGCGAATCGGCTCCAGGTGCGGCCCGTCCTCGAAGCCGAAGACGGTGCGGACGATCACCTCCTGCGTGATCGCCTGCATGCGCGGCCACAGCTCGAACGGCTCGCCGGTCGGCCAGCCGCGCACGGCGGCACGGCAGACCTCGACCATCATCTCGATGTCGCCGTCGGCCCGCTCGCGGTGGAAGGGCGGCAGCATCATCCGCCGCCGCTGCATGTGGTCGGGCTCGTTGAGGAGCATCACCGAGCGCGGCCCGAGGACCGGCAGCAGCAGCGGGTTCTGCAGGGCCACCGCCATGCTTGCGGCCGGCGCGGTGAAGACCCGTTTGACGTCGTCGGGATCGCAGATGAAGACCCACGTGCCCGAGTGGAGGATGCGCATCGTGAAGATGTCGCCGTAGCGCTCGCGGCAGCGCTGCATCATCGGGAAGGGCCGCCTTGCCCAGCCGATCGCCTGCAGGGCGCTCGGCATGCGCGGTCCCGGCGGCAGCTGCGGTCGGCCGACGGCGATCCGACTGGTGTCGCCGGCGCCGTTGGTCGTCATGCCCTCGCCGAGGGCGCCCTCGTGGCCGGCTGCGCTCATTCTGAGGCCGCCTCTTCCATCAGCTTGTCCTCCTCCTTGCAGGTCGCCGCGATCAGCAGGTCGAAGAGGTCGGCGACGAAGTCCTCCGGCAGGTCGACCTCCGCACCCCGAGCCAGGTATCGCGCCCTCACCTCGGCGACCCGCTCGGGTTGCATCATCGGGATGTCCTCGGCGTGCTTGTAGAGGGCGATCTCGCGGCAGACCTCGAATCGCTCGCCGAGCAGGCGGGCGATCTCGTCGTCGAGCCGGTCGAGGCGGCGGCGGTAGGGCTCGAGACCGTTCTCGCTCATGCTCTCGCCCCTCCCGCGAGCGGGCTTTCGGTCGACCTGGCGTCGAGCAGGCCGGCGACGAAGGCGTAGCTGCACGCGGCCAGCGTCGAGAGCGCGTAGCCACCCTCCTGGATCACGCAGATCGGCAGCCCCGCGCCGGCCAGCAGCCGCCCAATCTGGGCGAAGATCGCCGGCGCGAAGTCCCAGCCGCCGTGCGGGTCGCCCTTGACGGTGTCGTAGCCGAGCGAGACGACCAGCGTCGCCGAGCTCGAGGCCAGCATCGACAGCGAGCGCTCGACCTCCTCCAGGTATTCGTCGGCGCCGGGCGAGCCGTCGAACTCGACGACGTGTTCGCGCTCGCTGCTCGGCTTCACCGTCTGCGCCGCGACGTTGGTGACCGGCCAGGCGTGCAGCGAGTGCAGGCGCGCGTCGGGCATCGAGGCGACGATCGCCGCCGTGCCGTTGGGGTAGTGCAGGTCGAGGTCGATGATCCCGACCGGCCCGGCGCCCGCCTCGCAGAGCGTCCAGGTCGCCGCCGCGGCGGTGTTGAGGTAGCAGTAGCCGGCGCACCAGCGCGGTCCGGCGTGGTGGCCGGGCGGCCGGCACAGCGCGTACGTGAAGGGGGCGCCGTCGGCGAGCCGCTGCGCCGCGCTGATCGCCGTCCGCACTCCCTCGCGGGCGGCGGCGACGAGCGGCGCGCCGACCGGGATGTCGGGCGGCAGGCCCGGTGCGGCGAGCTCGGGGAGGACGACCGGCTCGGCGGACTCGACTTCCCCGAGCGCCTCCAGGTAGTCGCGGTCGTGCAGCTCGCCGAGCGCCCGCTCCACCTCCTCGGCCGGGGCGTCGGCCCGCTCGGTCCGCACCTCGCCGTGGCAGAGCAGGCCGCTCCGGATCTCGGCGATTCGCCGGTGGTCGTCCATGCCCGGTCGCCTGCGCCCCCCTTCGACGATCCAGTGGGCGCCGTCGTCGCGGCCGCGCCGCTGTTCGACCAGCAGCAGCTCGCTCATGCCTCGCTCCCGTCCTCCGCCAGCCAGCGCATGCGCGGGCCGAGTGGCTTGAACCCGTTGGCGAGGTAGAAGGAGCGCGTCGCCTCGATCGCGGCGAAGCTGTCCTGGGGCAGGCCGACCTCGATCCGCGGCAGGCCTTCCTCGCGGGCAAGCGCGAAGAGCGCCTCGAGCAGCGCCCGGCCGACCGCCCGGCTGCGCCACTCCGGGTCCACCCAGAGGTCCTGCAACGTGCCGTAGCGGCCCGGGACGTGGACCGCGTGCTGCCAGCTGGTCGCGCAGACGCCGACAATCCGGCCCCCGTCGGACTCGGCGACGATCAGGGCGCCGAGGCGGGGATCCTCGACCAGCTCCCTTGCCGCCGCCTCGAGCTCGCCGCGGTCGGGTCGCGCGCCCCCCAGCTCGACGAGCAGGCGCTCGATGCCCTCGGCGACGCCGGCGACATCATCGCTCGTGGCCGCGCGCACGCGCGGCGGCGCCGCCACCTCGGTCATGCCGCTCCCGCGGTCTCCACCGACGGCTCCAGCTCGACCGACCAGGCGCCGGGGTCGTCGCTGCCGGTCGCGACGCGGGCGATCGCGGCCATCGGCGCCCTCGCCTTGAGCAGGATCTCGTCGAACTCCTCCTCGGGGTCGGACTGCATGACGATCGCGCCGCCGGCGCCGATCGTCGTCCGCCCGGGTCGCATCACGATCGTGCGGATCACGATGCTGAGGTCCATGTAGCCGTCGGCGCCGAAGTAGCCGATCGCGCCCGAGTAGACGCCGCGCGCCTGGTCCTCGATGTCGTCGATGATCTCCATCGTGCGCTCCTTCGGGGCGCCGGTCATCGAGCCGCCCGGGAAGCAGGCCCGCGCGCATTCGACCGCGGTGCGGTCCGCGGCGAGCGTCCCCTCCACGGTTGAGATCAGCTGGTGGACGGTTGCGTAGTCCTCGACCACCATCAGGTGCGGCACCTCGACGCTGCCGACCTCGCAGACGCGGCCGAGGTCGTTGCGCAGCAGGTCGACGATCATCAGGTGCTCGGCGTAGGTCTTTTCGTCGTCGGTCAGGTGCGCTTTCAGGGCCGCGTCCTCGACCGGGTCGGGCGAGCGTTTCGCGGTGCCCTTGATCGGCCGCGCCTGGACCGTGCGCTCGCGGTCGACCGAGAGGAAGCGCTCCGGCGAGGAGCTGACGACGGCGACCTCGCCCAGCTTCAGGTAGGCGGCGAAGGGCGCGGGGTTGCTGTGGCGCAGATGGCGGTAGAGCTGCCAAGGATCCGGCGTGGCGTCGGTCTCGATCTGGTCGGTGAGGCAGACCTCGTATGACTCGCCAGCGGCCATTTCGGCCTGGCAGCGGGCGATGTCGGCGAGGTACTGCTCGCGGCCGCGGCCGACGCGGAAGCTGACGTGGTCCTCGCACTCGCTCGCTGACTGTGGAGTTGACCCTGCCCCAGTGTGGTCAACTCCACAGTCAGCGAAGGAATAGGGGGGAGGGGGGTCGGCGAGCAGCTCCCGCACGACCCCCTCCGCCTCGTCCAACCATTGCTCGGCCTCCGCCTCGTCGCCTCGGCAGAGCACGACCAGGTGGGTCCGGTGACCCACGTGATCAACGACGACGAGGCGGTTGGCGAGCATCATCACTGCATCGGGGACGTCTGAGCGGTGCACGTTCGGCGAGCCGCAGTCGGCCTTCAGCTCGTAGCCGAGGTAGCCGACGAAGCCGCCGACCAGGCCCGGGGGCAGGTCGTGCGGCGGCTCGATCTCGTGCTTCGCAAGTTCTCTGTCGAGCACCTCGAAGACCGTCCCGCGCTCGGTCGTGGTCGACTCGGCGCGGTGGCTGTAGACGGTCGCGGCCTCGATGTCGTACTCGAGCACGCAGCGGTCGCGGCCGTCGCTGGTGCCGAGGTAGGAGCGCTGCGCGAGCCAGGTGGGCGCGTCGGCGCTGTCGAGCCAGAAGGCGTACTCGCGCCCGCCGAAGAGGCGCTCGAAGACGTGTTCGGTGGACGGCTCGCCCTCGATCGTGCGGCTGAGGAGCCGCACGTCGTTCTCGGCGCGGCGCTTCTGCTGGACCTCGCGCACGACCGGTTTCGGTCGCCGAGCGCCGCGCCAGCGGGGACTCTTCAGCTTGCGCGCCAGCGCGTAGAAGTTGCGGACGAGCGCGGCGCCGTGCTCGGTGGCGATCGACTCGGGGTGGAACTGGACGCCCCACATCGGGCGGCGCCGGTGTTCGATCCCCATCACGATCCCGTCGTCGGTCCAGGCGGTGACGTTGCCGTCCGGGCCCATGTCGGTGATCGCCAGCGAGTGGTAGCGGACGACCGGGAAGCCCTGCGGGATGCCCTCGAAGAGCCCGGTGCCCTGGTGGTGGATCCTGCTGAGCCGGCCGTGCATCGCTTCCGGCGCGCTGCTCACCTTGCCCTTCAGCATCTGGCCGAGCCCCTGGTGGCCGAGGCAGATGCCCAGCACCGGGATCTCGCTGTAGCGGAGGATGTCGTTGCAGACGCAGAAGTCGTGCCAGCGCTGCGGCGTGCCGGGCCCTGGGGAGAGGACGATCGCGTCGAAGTCCCAGCGTTCCAGCGCCCGCCAGGAGACCGCGTCGTTGTCGACGACGATCGGCTCCTCGCCGGCCTCCCCGGCCAGCAGGTGGAAGACGTTGTAGGTGTAGGAGTCGTGGTTGTCGATCAGCAGGGTTCTCATCTCGTCTCCTCCGCGAGGCCGAGCCCCCGCGCGCTTTCGTCGAGCACCGCCTGGACCACCCGTCCCACGTGCGGGCCGCGGTCCTGGTCGAGGTACCAGCGCGCCAGGTGGGATGCGTAGCGCGCCAGCGGGATCACGTTGAGCCGCTGTGCCACCAGGTAGAGGTGGCGCCGGTACATCTCCGAATGGACGACGGCGAAGCGGTAGTCCGGATCCTGGGCGCGGTCGCCGTTGGCGTCCGGGCCCGAGCCGGGGCTGGTCCTCGCCCGCGCCATGTCCCAGCCGAGGCTCTTGCCGTCGACCAGCAACCTCTCCGGTTCGAAGTTGACCTTCTTGGTCGCCGGATGCAGCAGGAAGTAACCGAGCGCGATCTGGGCGGCGACGTGTTCGGGCTGCGGGTGGCGCCGCTTCACTTCGGCCAGCTCCGGGTCACCCTCGACTCGCTCGTCGATCCACTCGATCAGGTGGTCGATCAGAAGCGCGTCCTTCTTCGAGGATTTGATCGCCTGCTGCTCCTTGGCGACCATGCCGTGGAAGATGTCGTGGTAGGGGTGGAAGCCGTTGCCCTCGGGGCCGGCGTGGACGAGCTCAGCCATGAGCTGCCGTCGACATGTCACGTGCGCGTACCACTCCTGGCCGCAGACCTGGACCGAGGTGAGGCCGTCGCCGTCGAGGCCGGGGGCCGCCATCCAGTAGGCGAGCGCCCGCATGTGCTGGGTGGGCACGCCGTCGGCGCGGACCAGCGGCATCTCCTCGAGCTCCTCGCGGCCGGTCATGTAGACGATCGTCCCGTCGACGCGCCGTTCCAGCGTGCCCTCGTCGAGGCCGAGCTCGGCGAGTTCGTTGACCTCCGGCAGGAAGTCGGACTCGAAGAAGACGCGGTCGAAGGAGATGCCCAGGCGGGCGAGGGTCTTGCGCTGGCCGGAGATCACCCAGGCCCGCGTCTGCGACCACAGCTCGAGCGCCTTCTGGTCGCCGTTCAGCACCCGCAGCAGCAGCTCGTCGGCGCTGTCGTTGTGGACGTCGACCTCGCGGGTCAGCGAGTCGGCGGGGTGGTCCTGGCTGAGGCCGCCGAGCGTGCCGCCGTTGCCGCTGCCCGCCTTGACGTAGTCGGCGTAGCAGTAGCCGACGAAGTGGTCGCTCTTCTGCCCGTTGCCGTCCTCGAGGCTGCGACCGCTGCGCAGGACGCCGGCCATCGCCTCGCCCATGCTGCGGCCGATGTCGCAGATGATCGAGCGCCGCTCGACCTCGCCGCCGCCCTCGGTCAGCGCCGAGCCCAGCGCGTGGCCGAGCGCCAAGTTGCGCAGGTGGCCGATGTGCAGCGCCTTGGTCGAGTTGGCGTCCCAGAAGTTGAGCGCGAAGCGGCGGCCCCCGTTGATGTCGGCGTGCGCTCCGGACTCCTCGCCGCCCTCCTCAAGCCGGGCGCCGCGCCCCTCGATCCAGTCGTCGGTGAGCCGCATCCAGACCGACTTCTCGTCCGAGGCGTCGATCGTCTCGACCCACGGCTCGCTCTGGAGGCGCTCAAGGGCCTGACGCGACGGGGAATCTCCCCGCCACTCCGGAACCCGCGGCACGAGCAGGACGTCGTAGCCGTCGCGCGGTCTGAAGGGCGCTCGCAGGGCCCAGAGCCCTTCGTCCCCACTCCCTGCGGTGTCATCGAAATAGTCGAAGATATTTGGCATCGTTAGCTACGGCTCCTCCCGGGGTAACCGAATGCACCAGCCGGGGCTCGAACCCGGATCTTCGGCGTACAAGGCCGACCCTTTTGCCGATTAAGGTACTGGTGCGCGAGTAGTAGTCGCGTAGCTATCGACTATTCAATTTTCGCGGACTATAACAGTGGTCCCTGGCGATTGCTACCCAGGTACGCTGAAAGTCCTGAGCAAACGTTGGCACGCATGTCAAGCGCAGACAACTCGCCGCGCGAGGGGTCCCCGCCGTTTGCAGGAACTAGCGGCGAGAAGGCTTCTCTTCGGACGGCGACTCGAACCCGGCGAGCGCGATCGTCGTCCTGACGCCCTTGACGCGGCTCTCGTTGAGCCGCTTGGCGCTCGCCGATCGAGTCGCGGCGAGTCGGGCTGCGGCTTCGTCGAGGATCGCCTGCGCCTCGCGCAGCCCCTGCTCGTCGAGCAGGACGGAGACGCAGCTGAGCCGCGTCGCGTCGGCGCCCAGGGTGCCAGCCGCCAGCGCCGCGCGCCCCTGCTCGACGATGCGGCGGAGGATCGAGGAGATGGCTCGGTCGCGGATCGCGTCCGAGAGCGGAAGCCTGGGCGGCTCGGCGCCGAGCGACGCGACCTCGTAGACCCGCTCGCCCGGATCCCCGCCGTCGTCGGGGCCGACCGGGCGAATGCAGCCGGCCCGGTGCAGGACCGCAACGTGGTAGGTCATCGTGCCGAGCGGTTCGCCCGTCGCCTCGGCCAGCTGGCGGGGGCTCGAGGGTCGCTTGCCGATCCGCTCGAGGATTTCGGCGCGCACGGCCTGTGCAAACACTTTCCTCAGATGCGGATCCACCTCGGTTCCCCCGTCGACGTCAGGCATGTTCCGGCGTCAAGGATCGGACAGCGCCCCTACCGCTTCAAATCGTTGGACCGGTGAGTTGCCGCAAAATCCACACTTACTAGAGGCCGGCGTAACGAGCGATAAACAAACGCACCGACCCTTTATGGGGCGATTGCTCGGCTGTCCCATGCCGTCGCTGAGCAGGGCAAAGGCGCAGGAGAACGGAGCGCCCTGCCGCTCCGGGCGTGATTTCATGCGCCGATGCTGACCGTGGCCGTGACCGGTCCCACCGGCGAGATCGGCAAGCCGTTCGTCACCGCGCTCGAGCGGTTGCCCGAGGTGGAGCGGGTGATCGGCATGGCCCGCCGTCCCTTCGACCCGGGTGCGGAGGGGTGGCACAAGGTGGAATACAGGCAGGGCGACATCCTCGACCGCGATTCGGTCGAGGCGCTGGTCGAGGGGGCCGACGTCGTCGCCCACCTCGCCTTTGTGATCGTCGCGGGCAGCGCCGCCAGCCGCGAGATCAACCTGAACGGCTCCCGCAACGTCTTCGAGGCAACCGCCGCGGCGGGGGCGCAGCGTCTGGTCTACACGTCTTCGGTGGCCGCCTATGGATTCCACGCCGACGCGCCCGCCCTGCTCACCGAGGAGGTGCCGGTGCGGGGGAGCGACCGTCACCCTTACTCCGCGCACAAGGCCGAGGTGGAGGAGCTGCTGGCCGACTCGCTCGCCGGCTCGGAGACCGATGCATACGTGTTCCGGCCCTGCATCGTCGCCGGGCCGCGGGCGCCGGCCCTGGTCGAGACGGTGCCGCTGCTGGCAATCGAGCGCCGGCTGCCGGGCCCGCTGCGCCGGCTGCCGGGTGTGCGACCGGTCCTTCCCGACCCCGGCGTCCCCTTTCAGCTCGTCCATCACGACGACGTCGCCTCGGCGCTCTGCGCCGGCGTGCTCGGAGCCGGCAAGCCGGGCCCCTACAACCTCGCCGGTCCCGGTGAGCTGACGGTCTCCGACCTCGCCGCGGAGCTGGGCTGGCATTCGGTGCCGGTGCCGCGGTTCGCGGTGGGCGCAACCGCGGAGCTCGTCGCCCGCCTGCCCCTGCTGCCCGCCGAGGCGGCCTGGATCGAGGCGGTGCGTCGGCCGGTTCTGATGTCCGCGGCGCGCGCTCGCGAGGAGCTCGACTGGGAACCCCGGCACGACGCCCGGCAAACGCTGCGCCAGACGATCGCCGCCGCAAGGGAACGCTGAGGCGGGATCCGCGGCGCTCGCCACCGCCGGCGCCTACGCCCGGTCCTCGGCCGGGGACTCGAAGCCGGCCAGGGCGACGGTCGTGGCGATCGCCTCGTCGCCGCCGTCGGCCAGGCGCGCGCTTGACTTCGACTCGATCTTCTCCAGCTTGGCGAAGGTCGACGCCAGGAGCCGGGTCATTTCCCGCCAGCCGCGCTCGTCGAGCCGCAGCGGCGTCCAGGTGAAGTGGCGGTCCTCGCGGGCGTCGAAGGTGCCCTCCTCGATCGCGTGGCGACTGCGTTCGATCAGGGTCTGCAGGATCGCGCCGCTGATCCCGCCGCGAACCGGTAGCGGCAGCAACTTCCAGTCGCCGTCGGCGAGCAGCGGCCTTTTGGCGCAGCGGTAGACATGCTCGAGGGCGCCGCGCCGTTTGACGGTCTCGGCCAGCTCGATGCATCCGTACGCCTCGAGGACTTTGAAGTGGTAGGCGACGCTCGGCAGCTTGCCGCCGTACTCGCGGACGTAGCCGACCGGGCTGATCCGACGGTGACTGAGGACGGCGAGGATTTCGACCCGGAGCGTGTTCGCAAGGGCCTTCGCCAGCCGCGGATCGAGTATTTCCGCCCCCTTCTTGACCTTCGATTTGCGCTTCGCCACCTGACCCGGTCCTTTCGTAGAGCAATCTAAACGTTTCGGTCCGGTCACTGTAGTGATCGAAGGGACTTGGTGCAGACAAAACATTTCGATAGGCTCAAAACAGTCAGTCAAGGGTGAGCATTCGCCCGGCGACTCGCTGCCGGGCGAGAGGAGCTGGAAGGGGGTGAGAGCGATGAAGGTGTCCACCGCACCGTCCGTCCTGCCGATGCTGTCGATCAGCAAGGCGGGCTGACCGGCGGGCCCGCTCGGGCGCGCGTCGGGCCGACCGGGCGGGCCGCCTACACTTGACCGGATGGCTTCCAGCGCCGACCGGGACTCCACCTTCGCGCTCTACCGGCGCGGGATCGAGCTGCTGGAGGAGGCCGACTTCGAGCAGGCGACCGAGCCGCTCGAGGCGGCCGCGCGGCGCGCGCCGGAGAAGTCGTCGGTGCGCGAGGCGCTCGGCCGCGCCTACTTCCGCTCGGGGCGCTTCGAGGCGGCGGCGACGGAGTTCGCGGCGGTCGTCGACAACCACCAGGTCAACGACTACGCCCACTTCTGCCTCGGCCGTGCGCTGGCCAAGACGGGCCAGACCGAGCGCGCCCGCCATCATCTGGCGCTCGCCTCCAACCTGCGCCCCGACCGCCGCGACTACCGCTTCTACCGCGAGCTGCTGGGACCTGAGCGGGCGCCACGGCCGGGCTAGAGGCCGCGGACCAGGTTGCCGACGTTGCGCTTGCTGAAGTAGGGGCCGAAGGTGTGGACCTTGTCGCGGCGTTTGCCGTAGCTGGTGACGCCGTTTATCTGGGTGCCGTTTTCGATCAGCCAGCCGCCGCCGCTGGCGCCAGGCGCCCAGTGGCAGCGGATCGCGATCGTCGGTGGGCCGGGGATTCGGTAGGTGACGCTGTCGTCGCCGACGTAGGGGGATTCGCACCCCTGCATCACGGTCGATTTGCCCGGGTAGCCGAAGGTCTGAAACGCCTGCCGCCGGCTGACGTCGGTGACGATCGTCGCGCCGCCGCCGACCGCGTCGGCGACGTTGACCGCTTCGGCGTTGGGCTGGGTGAGGATCGCGCCGACGTCGAAGTTGGGGTTGCCGAAGCGCACCCACTGCTTGGGGGCGAAGACCGCGCTGCGGCCGGCGACGAAGGCGCCGAACGGGGCGGTGCCGTTGGTGTAGGCGGGGACGAACTCCACGAACCGCGACCAGACGCTCTGGCCGCGCAGGCTGCGCGGGCCGGAGTTGACGCAGTGCGCGGCCGTCAGGACAAGGCGGCGCGTCGGGCTGTTGATCGCGGTCGCCGAGCAGAAGCCGTTGTCGCGCCCCTGGCGGACGAAGAGGCGTCCGTTGAAGGTGAAGGGGGGAGTGGTGGGCGTCGCGACGGGGGCGAAGCTGGCGCGCGCGAACGGGTCGGCCGGCAAGCGGCGTGAGCGGTCGAGCGGCTGGGCGTTGCGCATCCGGGCGGGGGTCCAGTAGCGCAGAGTGCGCTCGACTTCGCCCGGTGCGGCGGTCCTCGCGGGCTGCAGGCGGATCGAAGCGGCGGAACTGGCCGGCGCGGCGAGCGCGCCGAAGCTGAGGCAGGCTAGCGCCGCTGCGCCCGCGCAGCGCTTTCGGCCACTGTGCGAGCGCCGCGTCATTCCCGCTGAGAATAGAGCGCGGGGGCGGCGATCAGTCGCGCTGGCTTCCGGGGCGGGCTAGGTCAGTTGACGAGCGGGATGACGCAGCGGTAGCGGCGGGTGGCGGTCGAGAGCGCCAGTCCCACCACCCCACCACCAGAGATAGTCACAACTCCGTACGCATCGGGACCAGAAAAGTTCATTAGCGTCGAAGACCACTCGTCCCCTTCGTGCAGGTTCACCCCCGGCTGTTTCGCGAA
>DATABM010000051.1:0-6015 GCA_036259555.1 Solirubrobacterales bacterium | reverse complement strand
GGCCGGCGGGATGCCGAGGGTCCCGGTCATGGTCGAGCGCGAGCAGGTGCAGCGGGTCGGGGTCGTGCTGGTCACCGGCGACCGCGGCCTGGCCGGCGCCTTCAACACCAACATCATCCGCGACGGCATGCGCCTCGGTCGCGAGCTGCGCGAGGGGGGGATCGAGCCCTCCTACTCGGCCGTCGGCCGCAAGGGCGTCTCGGCGCTGACCTTCCGCAAGCAGGACCTGAGCTCCTCCTACGTCGGCTTCACCGACCGGCCGGGCTTCGCCAACGCGCGCGAGATCGGCGAGGAGCTGACGGCCCGCTATGTCGACGAGGAGCTCGACCGGGTCGAGCTCGTCTACAACCGCTACGTCTCGCCGCTGACCCAGCACGTCTGGCGCCAGACCCTGTTGCCGCTGCAACAGGCGGATGTGACCGGCGAAGGGGTCGCCGAGGAGGAAGAGGAGGTCGAGCAGAGCGAGATCGAGAAGGCCCACAGCCGCGCCAGCTGGGAATACGAGCCGGAGGCCGAGGACCTGCTGGCGCAGCTGATCCCGGAGTACGTGAACATCTCCGTCTACCGGGCGCTGCTCGAGTCCGCGGCCTCCGAGCTGGGGGCGCGGATGACCGCGATGCGCAACGCCGCCGAGAACGCGGAGGCGATGATGGGAGACCTGACCCTGGAGATGAACCGGGCGAGGCAGGCGGAGATCACGCAGGAGATCCTCGAGGTAGTTGCCGGCGCCGAGGCGCTCGGCTAGACGAAAGCTTCGATAGAGAGTCGAGAAAAGGAAGAAATGGCTGAGAGCAACAACGGAACCAACGTCGGACGGGTCGAGGAGGTGACCGGCGTCGTCGTCGACGCGGTCTTCCCCGACCAGCTGCCGGAGATCTTCTCGGCGGTCAAGATCGAGATGGCCGGCGACGAGGATCGCGAAGCGACGGAGCTGGTCTGCGAGGTCCAGCAGCACCTCGGCGACGACCGGGTGCGGACCGTGGCGATGGACTCCACCGACGGGCTGCGGCGCGGCGACAGGGTGATCGACACCGGCGGTCCGATCTCGGTCCCGGTCGGCGACGCCACGCTCGGCCGCATCTTCAACCTGCTGGGCGAGCCGATCGACCAGGGCGACCCGGTCCCGGACGGGGAGCGCTGGCCGATCCACCGTCCGGCCCCGCAGGCTTCCGACCTGGCTCCCACCCAGGAGATCCTCGAGACGGGGATCAAGGTCATCGACCTGCTGGCGCCCTACGCCAAGGGCGGCAAGGTCGGGCTCTTCGGCGGCGCGGGCGTCGGCAAGACCGTCCTCATCCAGGAGCTCATTCGCTCGATCGCCGAGGAGCACGAAGGGCTCTCCGCCTTCTGCGGCGTCGGCGAGCGGACGCGAGAGGGGAATGACCTCTGGCTCGAGATGAAAGAGTCGGGAGTGATCGACAAAACGATGCTCGTCTTCGGCCAGATGAACGAGCCCCCGGGTGCCCGCCTCCGCGTCGCCCTCTCAGGGCTGACGATGGCCGAATACTTCCGGGAGCAGGGCGGCCAGGACGTGCTGCTCTTCATCGACAACATCTTCCGCTTCGTCCAGGCTGGCTCCGAGGTCTCGGCGCTGCTGGGCCGCATGCCCTCCGCGGTCGGCTACCAGCCGACCCTGGAGACGGAGATGGGTGGTCTGCAGGAGCGGATCACCTCGACCGAGCGCGGCTCGGTGACCTCGGTGCAGGCGGTCTACGTTCCCGCCGACGACCTCACCGACCCGGCGCCGGCCTCCGTGTTCGCCCACCTCAACGCGACGACGGTGCTCTCGCGGGCGATCTCCGAGAAAGGGATCTATCCCGCGGTCGATCCGCTCGACTCGACCTCGACGATCCTCAAGCCCGACGTCGTCGGCGAGGACCACTACCGCACCGCGACCGAGGTCCAGGAGGTGCTGCAGCGCTACAAGGAGCTCCAGGACATCATCGCCATCCTCGGCATCGACGAGCTCTCCGACGAGGACAAGCAGACGGTCTCGCGGGCGCGCAAGATCGAGCGCTTCCTCTCGCAGCCGTTCTTCGTCGCCGAGCAGTTCACCGGCCGCAGCGGCGAGTTCGTGCCGGTGGCCGAGACGGTGCGCGGCTTCCGCGAGATCCTCGACGGCCAGCACGACGACCTGCCCGAGGGCGCCTTCTACATGAAGGGCGGCATCGACCAGGTCACGGCCGACGCCGGGGCCGCGGCCGCGGCATAGGAGGGGGCGTGGCGGACGGTTCGACGTTCGAGGTCGAGGTCCTCACCCCGGAGGGGGAGGTCTTCGAGGGCGAGGTTCGCCAGGTCTCCACCCGCACCGCGGTCGGCGAAGTCGGCATCCTCGCCAACCACGCGCCGCTGCTGGCGGCGCTGCGGCCGACCGAGCTGCGCCTCCACGTCTCCGACGCCGAGACGCGCCGCTACGCGCAGGCCCACGGCTGGCTGCAGGTGTTCGGCAACAGGGCACGGCTCCTGGTCGAGGAGGCGATCGACCCCGAGGAGCTCGACGAGGCGACGCTGAAGGAGCAGCTCGCCGACGCCGAGCAGCGGTTGGCCGATGCCGAGGAGGGCAGCGCCGCCCGGTCGCGCGCCGAGAAAGACCGCACTCGGGCCGAGGCGTTTCTCGCGATCGCGCAGGGGTGAGGGCGCCCCTCTTCCCAAGCCGTAAAGATGGCCGGCATGAGCGATGAGCTGGTAGCGCTCGCGTCGCGGCTGATCTCCTACGACACGTCGCAGCCGGAAGGGATCAAGGCGGCGGCGGGTTTCGTCAAAGGTTGGCTGGAAGCGCGGGGGATCGAGGCAGAAGCCGACGAGGTGCGCGGCCTGCCGGTGCTGAAGGCCGAGGTCGGAGCCGCCGAAGGCCCGACCGTGGTGCTGCACGGCCATTTGGACGTCGTGCCGGGGTGGCCGGGACAGTTCGACCCGAGGGTCGAGGGCGATTGCCTCTACGGGCGCGGCGCGTACGACATGAAGGGCGGCCTGGCCGCGATGCTCCTGGTGACCGCCGAGTTGCGGGAGCAGGATCGGGTCAGGGTGCGGCTCGGCGTGGTCGGCGACGAGGAGTCCGAGGAGGAAGCCCAGCGCGGCAGCGACCACCTGGTCGACAGCGGCTTCGTCGGCGACTTCGCGATCACCGGCGAGCCGACCGACCTGCACATCGGGATCGAGGCGAAGGGCGTCCTCGCCGTGCGGCTGGAGGTGAGCGGCGAAGCCGCCCACGGCGCCACCCCATGGCTGGGCGACAACGCGGTCCTCAAGGCACACGACGTTTTCCGCAGTATCGAGTCGCTACCGTTTGCCCGGCAGAGCTCCGAGCTCTTCGACCGCCCATCGATCAACCTCGGCCGGATTCTGGGCGGCGACGCAATCAACAAGGTGCCCGACCGATGCGCGATCGACGTCGACATCCGCTACCTGCCCGATCAGGACCCGGTTGCCGTGCTCGAGGAAGTGCGGGCGCTCCCCGACGCCGACGCGACCGCCCTCTTCACGCGGCCTCCGGCAGTCGTGGACCGCGATTCCCCGTTCGTGCTGGCGCTGCGCGAGGCTGCCTGTGCACATCACGACGGCGAGCCGATGAGCGTCGGCCGCGACGGCGCCTCCGACGCGGTCTCCTTCCTGCGCGTCGGTGTGCCGGCGGTGGAGTTCGGGCCGATCGGCGAGGGGCACCACGGTCCCGCCGAGTGGGTGTCGATCTCATCGCTGGACACCTACCGGCAGACGCTGAGCTCCTTCCTGCGCTCGCTGCCCGACCGGCTCGCCGCCTGAGGCCCACCGGGTGATCGAGGAACCCTTCAAGAAGCCGCCGCCCGACGGCGACGGCACGCCGGCGCCGAAGCCGAAGCGCTACTGGTGGCGCTTCCTGCTCGCCTCGCTGGTCATTCTCGCCTCCACCGCCGGGGCGACCGCCGCCAGCGGCCTCCGCTACATCGAGAGCATCGCCGACGACCTATCGCACAACGACGTGCTCAAGAACAAAGTCGACCGCTTCCTCGCCAATACGAAGGGCGGCGAGCCGCAGAACATCATGATCCTCGGCTCCGACAAGCGGGCCAGCGAACCCGAAGACCCCGGCCGCTCCGACACGACCATCCTGCTGCGCCTCGACCCCGACAACGACGCGATCGCGCTGATGTCGATCCCGCGCGACCTCAAGGTCGAAATCCCCGGTGTCGGCACCGACAAGTTCTCCTCCGCCTACGCGTACGGCGGGCCGAAACTGACGCTACAGGTGGTCAAGGAACTGACCGGCCTGCCGATCAACCACGTCGTCAACGTCGACTACCTCGGCTTCGTGCGCGCCGTCTACGCAATCGGCTGCGTCTACGTCGACGTCGACCGCCGCTACTACCACTCGAACGTGGGCGTGCCGCCCTCCGAACAGTATTCGGAAATCAACGTGCAGCCCGGCTACCAGCTGATGTGCGGCAAGCGAGCGCTGGAGTACGTGCGCTACCGCCACACCGACACCGACCTGGTCCGCGCCGCCCGTCAGCAGGACTTCCTCAGCGCCGCCCGCGCGCGGGTGCCGATCGACGATCTGGTGCTCGGCCGCAACGACCTGATCGAGATCTTCACCGAGTACACCACCTCCGACATCAGCGACAAAGAGTCGATGCTCGAGGTGCTGAAGCTGTTCATCGCCTCCCGCAACGCGACGATCAACGAGGTCGACTTTCCCGCCGAACTCGGGCCCAGCTACGTGTACGCCTCCCAGAGCGCGATCGAGGGCGCCGTCGATCAGTTCCTCGGGATCGAAGCGAGCGGCGGAGCGCGCGGGACGCTCCAGGGCTCGCCACGGAGCGGACGCGACGAGAAGAAGGACAAGCGGGGCAAGCGGGACCGAAAAGCGGGCGAGAAGCCAAAGCCGAAGCCAAAGCTGAAGCCAAAGCCGCCGGGCAGCGACGAACTCGTCCCTGCCGCCGAAGCGGGCGAGGAGGAGGCGAAGATCGTGGCACGCAAGGTCGGCCACGGCTTCCCCGTCTTCTACCCGACGCGCCTTCCCTCCGGCGCTGCTTACGAGGAAACGAATCCCGAACTGCACATCGTCGATCCGCGCGTCTACCACTTCAAGGACACCGACGGCAAGCGCCATGGCGCGTATCGCATGGTGCTGACGCTCGAACGCTCGGACGGCGTCCACTACTTCGGCGTGCAGGGAATCCAGGGGTGGAGCGATCCCCCGATCCTCAGCGGCCCCAGCATCACCCAGACGATTCGCGGCCGCGACTACGAGATCTTCCTGGACGGCGATCGGATCAGACTGATCGCCTGGCATCGGGGGGAGAACACCTACTGGATCGCGAACAGCCTGCTGCGGGTGCTCACCAACGATCAGATGGTCGGGATGGCGCGCTCGGCGAAGGTGAAGGTTCCGAACGAGAAGCCAAAACGTAGGAGGGGCAAGCGGTGAGCGCACAGAGAGAACCGATCGGCGTGATCGGAGTGGGGTGGGTCGGACTGGTGACCGCCGCCTGCTTTGCCGAGCTCGGCCACCGGGTCGTGGCGCGCGACATCGTCGCCGAGAAGGTGGAGGCTCTCTCGCGAGGAGAGACGACGATTCATGAGCCGGGCCTCGAGGAGCTGGTGCGCCGCAACGCCGAGCGGCTGACCTTCACGACCGATATGGGGGAGCTGCTCGAGGCGGCTCGGATCCTCTTCGTCTGCGTGGACACGCCGCCGACCCGCTCCGGCGACGCCGACCTCTCGCGGGTGCGCTCGGTGGTCGCTGAGCTGCCCGAGGACAGCGATCACGTCCTGGTGATGAAGAGCACGGTCCCGGCGGGGACCGGCGCGGCGATCCGCCGCGGCGTGCCGGGGCCGCCGTAGACGAACCCGGTGTACAGCTGGACGAGCGTCGCGCCCGCGCGGATGCGCGCCCAGGCGTCCTCCGCGGTTCCGATTCCGCCCACGCCGATCAGCGGGATCGCCCCGCCGGTCGCTGCCCGGAAGTCGCGCAGGCGTTGCTGCGCCAAGTCGCGCAAGGGCGCGCCCGACAGCCCGCCTGTCTCCTCCGCATGGTGC
>DATABM010000050.1:0-18542 GCA_036259555.1 Solirubrobacterales bacterium | reverse complement strand
CGGGGCCTGGGGCGTCGAGGCCGTCTGCGTGACCCGCGGCGCCGACGGCGCGCTGCTCGCCGCGCCCGGCCAACCGGTCCGCGAGTTTCCCTGTGCGACGGCGGAGGGCGACCCGTGCGGCGCTGGCGATCGCTTCGCCGTCGCGGCGACCGCGGCGGTGGCGCGCGGCGCCGGTCTAGCCGACGCTGTGGCCGCTGCGGTCGAGGCGGCGCGCCAGTTCGTCGCGGCGAGCGGCTCACGCCGGCTGGCCACGAGGACCGGGGGCCGCACGCTCGCGCCACGTA
Organism: Solirubrobacterales bacterium; assembly: GCA_036259555.1. GTDB lineage: Bacteria > Actinomycetota > Thermoleophilia > Solirubrobacterales > 70-9 > VRUE01. The sequence continues at coordinate 18,258 of DATABM010000050.1, read as the reverse complement.
TCGACGCGCGTGGCGTCGGTGCCGCGCCGCACTCGATCGGCCCCGCCCTCGCCGTCGCCGCGCGAGCGCGGGCCCGGGGCGGCAGCGTAGTCGCGACCGGAGGGTGCTTCGATCTGCTCCACGTCGGCCACGTCCGCACCCTCGAGGCGGCGCGTTCCCTCGGCGATTGCCTCGTCGTGCTGCTCAACAGCGACCGTTCGGTGCGAAGCCTCAAGGGCCCGGAGCGGCCACTGGTCGGCGAGCTCGAGCGGGCGGCGATGCTCAAGGCGCTCGGCTGCGTCGACGAGGTGGCGATCTTCGAAGAGCCAGTGCCCGACGAGGCGCTGCGGCTGCTGAAGCCCGACGTCTGGGCGAAGGGCGGCGACTACGAGCCCGACGAGCTGCCCGAGGCGGAGGCGGTCGCCTCCTGGGGCGGCAAGGTAGCGATCCTGCCCTACCTGGAGGGTCGCTCGACGACGAGGCTGATCGAGGAGGTGGGGGCGCGTGTCGAGCGTTGAGATCGGAGCCGTGATCGTCACGGGCGCCGCCTCAGGGCTCGGCCGGGCCGTCGCGGCAGCGGTCGCACGCGAGGGCGGCACCCCGATAGGCTTCGACCTGCAGCCGGCCGGGGAGGGGATCGAGTCCGTCGTGGTGGATCTGGCCGACACGGAGGCGGCCGAAGCGGCGACCCGCCGCGTCGTCGAGGGACGGGGCGGCCTGTACGGGGTCGTCACCGCCGCCGGCACCGATGCCTGCGGACCGCTCGACGGCATCCCGGCGGAGCGCTGGAACCGGGTCGTCGCGGTCAACCTGCTCGGGACGGCTGCTGTCGTGCGGGCGGCGATGCCGGCGTTGGCCGAGTCGCGCGGGCGCGTCGTCACCGTCGCCTCGACGCTTGGCCTGCGTGGCCTGCCGGACGCGACCGCTTACTGCGCCAGCAAGTTCGGCGTGGTCGGCTTCACCCAGGCGCTGGCCGCGGAGACCGCCGGCAGAGTGGGCGTCACCCTGCTGACGCCCGGCGGGATGGACACCGCCTTCTTCGACGGCCGCGAGGAGCGGTACAAGCCGCCCCCCGACGCCAGGCTCGCGCCGCCGGAGGAGGTCGCCGAGGCGGTCGTCTTCGCGCTCAGCCGCCCGCCCGGAGTCGAGCTGCGGCAGGCGCTCTTCTGCCCGTCGACGGAGACGTCGTGGCCGTAACTGTTCTGCGCGCCCTGGGTCTCGGAGACCTGCTGACGGCCGCGCCGGCGCTGCGGGCGATCGCGCGGGCTTTTCCCGACCGGCGCCGGGTTCTCGCCGCGCCCGTTTGGTTGGAGCCGCTGTTGCCGCTGATCCGCGAGGGCGGCGAACCATGTCTGCACGGCCTCGTCGAGATCGCCGGGTTGGGGGCGGATCCGAAACGGCTGCCGCAGCAGCCGGCGGTCGCGGTCAACCTGCACGGCAGGGGGCCCGAGAGCCACCGGCTGCTTCTCGCAACCGAGCCACAGCGGCTGATCGCCTTTCGCAGCGACGCCATCGTCGAGACGGCCGAACTGCCGGAGTGGGAACCGGACGAGCACGAGACGCGCCGCTGGTGCCGGTTGCTCGAGAGCTTCGGGATCGCCGCCGACGCCGGCGAGCTCGAGATCGAACCGCCCGACGCCGAGCTCCCGGAGTGGGCTCGGGGGGCGACGCTGCTCCACCCGGGAGCGGCCAGCGCCTCGCGCCGCTGGCCCCCCGATCGCTGGGCGGAGGTCGCCCGTCACGAGCGCGAGCAGGGTCGCGAAGTGCTGATAACCGGCAGTCGCAAGGAGGTTGGCCTGGCGCGCCGGATCGCCGCCGAGGCAGGACTGGACCCGCGCCGCGTGATCGCCGGCCGCACCGACGTCGGCACGCTCGCCGCCTTCGTCGCGGCGGCCTCCGTTCTGGTCTGCGGCGATACCGGGGTCGCGCATCTCGCCACGGCGCTGAGCGTTCCCTCCGTGCTGCTCTTCGGCCCGACCTCGCCGCGCCGCTGGGGACCGCCCGCGAGCCGCGAGATCCACCGCGTCCTCTGGGAGGGCGGTACCGGCGACCCGCACGCCGACGAGGTCGATCCCGGCCTGCTCGAGATCGAGGCCGAGGAGGTCCTCGCCTCGCTCGAGGCGCTGCGCGCCGCAGTCCCGGCCTAGGGCTGCAGGCGAAAGCGCAGCTGCTCGTCGAGGCCGGTGAGGGAGAAGATTCGCCGCACCCCCGGTGAGTTGCTGTGAACGATGCACAGGCGGTCGCCGAGGCGCTGGTGGGCGCCGACCAGAATCGCGATCCCGGTCGAGTCGATGAACTCCAGCCCGCTCAGGTCGAGCTCCAGCGAAGCCGCCGAGGCCTCCAGCCGCTGCAGCTCGCTCGCGAACGCCGGCGCGTTGGACATGTCCAGCTCGCCGCTGAGCGCAAGGGTGCGCCGCGAGTCCTCCTCGCGTGCCCTCAGCGTCAGGGTGCCGTCCTGCATCTCCCTCGTACTCGGCTTGCCCACGGGACCTCCTGGCGATTTTTGTTACGCCGGGGCCCGAGTGACTGTAGAGAGGTGTCAGCCTTTAGTCCAGTCCGCCTCGCCCGCGGCGGCCGCCGGCGTGCGGCGCAGGGCGGCGAGCACCTCCTCAGCGAGCTGGGAGCCGTCGCCTGGCCGCAGCGGCGTCGCGCTGATGCGCATCACGATGCCGTCCTCGTCGACCTCCTCCAGCGCGACATGGGGCGGATGGCGGGTCGGTACCTTCACCGCGCTGAGCAATCGCTCCTCGACCTGGCGCGGGCTGGCATCGGCTGAGAAGCGCGCCCGCAGATCGATCTTCTCGGGCTCGCGAAGCGGTACGACGACGAGATCGATCAGGACGCTATTGGGGACGAGCAGCCGATCGGCGCCCTGGGCAAGCGTCGTGTAGAAGAGGCCGAGCGAGCTGACCGTGCCCTCGATCGAGCCGGCCAGCATCCCGCCGACGAGTCGCACCCGTTCGCCGACTCGGAAGGGCCGGGTCGTCTGCATGACGATCCCGGCGAAGATGCTGCCCAGCGACTGTTGGGCGGCGAGCCCGAGCACGACCGCGGTGAAGGCGCCGCCCACCGCGAGCGTGCTGGCTTGGACGCCGGCGATGCGCAGCGCGACGATCACCACGACGGCCATCGAGACGAGCCGGATCAGGAAGCCGATCGTCCCCGCCGTCGCCGGGTCGAGGCGGCGGAAGAGGCGCGGCGAGATCGTGCGCACGAGCCAGTGGGCCGCGGCCGAGCCGACGATGACGAGGATCGCGACGGTTGCCGCCCGCACCCAGGGGCCGTAGCCCGGCAAGAGCTCCTGGCGGCGCTCGTAGACGAAGAGCGTGGCCGCGATGACGATCGCCGCGAGCAGGAGGCCGGCACGGGCGCGCCGCGGCGCCCGGCGCTCCAGCTCCTCGCCCAACCCGACCGCGTGCCAGGAGTGGCTGCGCGTCTCGAACAGCTCACGGGTCAACCTCCGGCGGCGCGGCGTCGGCATGGCTGCCCGCTACCCGGGCGGGCGCTTCGTATTCGCTCGCCTTTGCGGGAAGTTTGGGGACGAACCGCCTCGGGAAGCTCTCGGGCGAACCGCTTCGAAGGTGACCGAAGGAGGTCTGGGATGAAAGCGCTGTTCGGCATCTACCTCGGCGGCATCGTCCTCGCGATCTCCTACTTCGTCGTCATCGGGCTCGGCCACCACTAGGCGATGAAGCGCTTCCTCAAAGAGAACTCGTTGGCCCTCGCCTTCGGCACGCTCTTCCTCGCCAGCCTGGTCGGCCAGGCGATCGCCGGCCGCCTCGCCTTCAACGAGCAGCAGCTGGATCACGGCGGCGACCCTGTCTCGCTCAGCCGCTATCTCACCTCGTCGGACTTCGGCCAGGCGGTGATGGAGAACTGGCAGTCGGAGTACCTGCAGTTCTTGCTCTTCCTGCTGCTCACGATCTGGCTGCTGCAGAAGGGCTCGCCGGAGTCGAAGAAAGAGGATGAGCTGGGGCGCGAGTCCGATGAGGAGCAGCTGATCGGCGAGCACGCCAAGCGCGAGTCGCCGGGGCCGGCCAAGGCAGGCGGCTGGCGCGCCGCCCTCTACGGCAATTCGCTGCTGATCGTCATTGCGCTGATCTTCCTCAGCAGCTGGTTCGCCCAGTCGCTGACCGGCTGGAACGTCTACAACGCCGAACAGGTCGACCACGACTCCGAGGCGATCAGCTGGCTCGCCTACCTGGGCAAGCCGCAGTTCTGGGAATCGACCCTCCAGAACTGGCAGTCGGAGTTCCTCGCGGTCGGCTCCTTCGCGGTCTTCGCGGTCTTCCTGCGACAGCGGGGCTCGCCCGAGTCGAAGCCGGTAGGAGCCGCCCACGCCGACACCGGCCTCGAGGGCTGAATCCGGGCCACAGGCCGATTTCCCGCGATACACCTCGGTTTTCGCCCCAGCGACGGGTTACTGGCGGGGCTGCGGCGGGAATACGCGTTTCATGGCTCAGCGAGTCGCGGTGATCGGTGCGACCGGCAACGTCGGCACGAGCGTGCTCGCGGCGCTCGGCCGCGAGCCGCAGGTGGAGGAGATCGTCGGCGTCGCCCGCCGCCTGCCCGCGCTCGAGATGCCGAAGACGCGGTGGGTGGAGGGCGATGTGACGGCAGACCTGCGCCACGCACTGCAGGGGGCCGACGCGGTCGTCCACCTCGCCTGGGCGATTCAGCCCTCGCGGGACGAAGCGACGCTGGAGCGGATCAACGTCGAGGGCAGCGCGCGCGTCTTCGAGGCGGCCGCCGCAGTCGGTGCCAAGACGCTCGTCTACGCCTCCTCGGTCGGCGCCTACGGACCGGGTCCCAAGGATCGGGCGGTGGACGAGTCCTGGCCGACGACGGGCATCTCCACCTCCTTCTATTCGCGCCACAAGGCGGCGGTCGAGGCGCTCCTCGACGGCTTCGAGTCGCGGCACCCCGAGATTCGGGTCGTCCGGCTGCGGCCGGCGTTGATCTTCAAGGGCGACGCGGCGAGCGAGATCCGCCGCCTCTTCGTCGGCCCGTTTCTGCCGAGCTTCCTGGTGCGCCCCGGTCTGATCCCAGTCGTCCCCAGGATCGCCCGGCTGCGCTTCCAGGCGGTTCACTCGCTCGACGTGGGAGAGGCGTACCGGCAGGCGGTCGTCCGCGACGTCCGCGGGGCCTTCAATCTCGCCGCCGACCCGGTGCTCGATCCGGAGCGGCTCTCGCAGGCGCTAGGAGCCCGGCCGCTCGACGTGCCGCCGCGGGTGGCGCGCGCTCTCGTCGACTGGAGCTGGAAGCTGCGCCTGCAACCTTCGCCGCCCGGCTGGCTCGACATGGCCTTGAGGGTTCCCCTGCTCGACAGTGGTCGGGCCCGCGCCGAGCTTGGCTGGCGCCCCGAGGTCGATGCGGTCGAGGCCCTGCTGGAGCTGCTCGCGGGCTTGCGCCACTCCGACGACATGGAGACGCCACCTCTCGACCGCGAGACCGGCGGCCCTGCTCGTCTCGGCGAGCTGCGCAGCGGGGTCGGCGCCCGCCAGTGAAGTCGCGCCAGCGTCTCGCTCAGCCGCGCAGCGAGTTGAGCGCCGCGTCCCGCTGTTCGTGCAGCGTGATCGAGGATTCGACGCCGGTGATCTTGAGGAGCCGCCGGACTTGGTGGTTGACGCAGCAGAGCACGAACCGGCCCTTGCCGCCGTTGCCGGCGTCGCGGTCCAGGCGCTGCCAGGTGCGGACGATCAGGGCGATCCCGGTCGAGTCGATGAATTCGCAATCCGAGAGGTCGAGCATGACCGCGGCTTCCTCCTCGGCGAGCGCGCCGTCGAGGGCCTGCTCGAGCTCCGGTGCGGTGTTCATGTCCAGCTCGCCGCGAACGGTGAAGACGCGAATCCCGCCGTCGAGCTCCTCGGTTTGGACGTCGAACGGCGCCGGACTCACGGGCGCGATGCTATCGAACGGACGCCTAGGCGGCGTCCGGTTTCGCGGCGAGAGGGCAGGGGTAGCGATGATGCGTGTGCCGGGCAATTATGCTCGGCGCCGCGGGAACGACTCCCCGCGGGGAACTTACGTCCATGGCCGATAGCCCGACGACCAGCGAGAAGCCGACGGGGCTGCAGATGATGCTGCCCGCCAAGGCGGAGAACGTTGCCGTTATCCGCCACGCTCTGGCTGGCTTGGCGGAGGAGATCGGCATGGAGGAACCGGGCATTGCCGACCTGAAGACCGTCGTCACCGAGGCCTGCATGAACGTTGTCGTACACGCCTATCCCGGCGAGCCGGGGCCGCTCAGCGTCGAAGCCACCCCCGACAACGAGGGGATGACCGTCGTCGTTCGCGACAAGGGCTCGGGCATGCGACCGCAGGCGGAGGTGAAGCCCGAGCAGCCCAGCCTGCGACTGGGCCTCTCGCTGATCGCGGCGCTGTCGAGCAGCTTTGCCATATCGGGCGGCCTCGATCAGGGGACCGAAGTCACGATGCGGCTGCCGCTCAAGGGCGAGGGCGTCGACGGCCGCGGCGATCTCGTCTCGCTCGAGCCGCGCAGCGACAGCACGGAGCTCGTGACCGACCGGCCGGAGCTGCTCGGTCCCGTTCTCACCCGCGTGGTGAGCGCCCTCGCCGCTCGCCGCGACCTCTCGATCGACCGTGTCTCCGACGCGGTCCTGGTCACCGACGCGATCGCCGCGGCCGCCCCCTCGCGCTTCAACGACGGCCGGGTGCGCCTCGGCCTCGAGGATCGCGAGGGAGCGATCGAGCTGCGGCTGGGGCCGATGGACCCGGGCGCCGCCGACGCGATCCGTCGCGAGCTCGAAGTTCCGGACGTGGGCGGCTCGCTCGAGGCGCTCGCCGACGACCTCACCGTCAACCAGTCTGGCGACGGCGAGTACCTCGTCATTCGCTTTGCTGCTGCTCCCTGATCTGCTCGCGGATGCGGGCAAGGGCGCGGCGCAGGATGCGCGAGACGTGCATCTGCGAGTGGCCGATCCGCTCGGCGATCTGCGACTGCGTCATGTCCTCGGCGAAGCGCAGTTTGAGGACGAGACGCTCGCGCTCGTCGAGGTAGGGCAGGGCCGCATCCAGGGCGATCCGCCCCTCGACCAGCTCGAAGCCCTCGTCCTCTGAGCCCACCCACTCGGCGGGCGGCGCCTCGTCGCCGTCTTCGTTGCCCGCCGGCCGGTCGAGCGAGAGCGGCCGGCGGTTGTGGTTTGCCTCCAGCACTTCGAGCACGTCGGTCTGCTCGACCTCGAGTCGCTCGGCGATCTCGGCCACCGAGGGGGAGCGCTGCAGCTCCTTGGTCAGCTCGGTGATCGCTTTGTCGACTTCGGCCATCAGGTCGTGGAGGCCGCGTGGCACCCGGACCGTCCAGACCCGGTCGCGGAAATGGCGTTTGAGCTCGCCGAGGATCGTCGGCGAGGCGAAGGCGGTGAAGGGGATCTCACGCTCGGGATCGAAGCGGTCGATTGCGTTGATCAAACCGAGGTTGGCTACCTGGAGCAGGTCGTCGAACGACTCGCTGGCGCCTCGGTAGCGCAGGGCGAGCCGCTTGGCGAAGGGCAGGTTGCGCCGTACCAGCTCCTCGCGGATGATGGGATCGCGCGTCTTCGCGAAGCGACGCCAGAGCTCGGCTTCGCCCGCAAGACGCTCGCCCGTACCCGGGTTGGGCGTCGGCTCCCTTTCCTCTCTTGGCCGCTGGGCTGGCATGCGTGAACGCTTGGACGGTACCTGGTACCGCGTACCGCCCTCGAGCCTTCAACGGGCCGTGCGGTGATCTGTAAGTCCGTTTCGAACGGACAGGGAACCCGTACCCGGTGAAGCGGCGCGAAAAACGCGGCGCCGACTAGGCTCCAGGCGACTGCGAAATCGAAGAAGGAGACGCAAGAGATGGCTTTCTCGGTACCCGACCTGCCCTACCCCTACGACGCGCTCGAGCCGCACATCGACGAGGCGACGATGCGCGTCCACCACGACAAGCACCACCAGGCCTATGTCGACAAAGCCAACGACGCCCTGGCCGGGACCGAGTGGGCGGACCGCGACGTGGAGGACGTCCTGCGCAATCTCGGCAGCCTGCCCGAGGACAAGCAGGGTCCGGTGCGCAACAACGGCGGCGGCCACTACAACCACACCCTCTTCTGGCAGATGCTCAGCCCCGACGGCGGCGGCGCCCCGAGCGGCGACCTGGCCGCGGCGATCGACGATAAGTGGGGCTCCCTCGACTCCTTCAAGGAAGAGTTCAAAGCCGCCGGCATCGCCCGCTTCGGCTCCGGCTGGGCCTGGCTGGTCAAGGACGACTCGGGCTTGGCGATCGTCTCCACGCCGAACCAGGACTCGCCGATCTCCGACGGCAAGACGCCGCTGCTCGGCTGCGACGTCTGGGAGCACGCCTACTACCTCAAGTACCAGAACAGAAGGCCAGAGTATGTGGACGCGTTTTGGAACGTGGTCAATTGGAACTACGTCGCGGAGAGGTACTCCGGCGCCTGAGCGCGGACGCTGCAAACCGTCGCATCTCGGGGTCTTCGGTCGGCCTCCTCGGGTCACGCACGAACTAGTGCGCTCCCCTCGTCGGCCTCCCTGCATCCCCCGACCTGCTCGGTTTCGCGCCCGTTCTAGATACGGACTAAGAAACGGCTGGCCGGGCTGCCTCGGGGAGGCGGCTCGGCTCGGCGCCATCCTTCGGCGGCACCTTGCTCATCGCGTGCTCGGCGAGGGCGGTGATCGTCAGCGAGGGATTGACGCCGACGTTGGCGGGGACCGCGGCGCCGTCGCAGACCAGCAGGTTCTCGTAGCCGAAGACGCACTGGTTGGCGTCTACGACGCCGTCCTCGGGGCCGTGGCCGATCACGGCGCCGCCGAGGATGTGGGCGGTCGTCGGGATGTTCATCAGCGCCTCGGTGACCGAGCTCTGGGCGACGCCCCCGGTGCGCTCGGCGAGCCATTCGGCCGCTTCGTTGGCGACCGGGATGAAGGTCGGGTTCGGTTTCTCGGGGTCCTGCTCGGTCTGCAGGCGCACGTCGCCCGAGCGCTTCAGCTTCGGCCGCAGCGCGATCGCGTTGTCGAGCGTCTGCATGACGAGCAGGATGATCGTGCGGCGCGACCAGCCCTTCGGCCACAGGGTCTGGGCGAACCTGACCGGGTGGCGGACGATCTGGCCGAGCAGCTTCAGCGGCCGCGTCGCGCGGGTGCCGTCGCCGACCAGCAGCGTGTAGAGGGTGCTCATCGAGTCGCCGGCGTGGCCGTAGCTGACCGTCTCGATGTGGGTGTGCGGGTCGGGATAGATGCTGGAGCTGATCGCAACCCGCTTGGTGAGGTCGCCGGGATAGTCCTCGGGAACGGTGACGGCGAGGATCATCTCGCTGTTCGTGCGGACCAGCTCGCCAAGCCGCGGCGAGATCTTCGGCAGCGAGCCGCCTAGCCGGCAGCGCTGCAGCAGCTTGTTGGTGCCGAGGGCGCCGGCGGCGACGACGACGCCCCGGGCCGTGACCGTGCGGCGGCCGCGACCGCGAATCATCCCGGAGCGCTCGCTGGTCACCGCATACCCGCCGCTGCCGTCGGCGGCGCCGAGCGGGCGGATGTCGGTGACCAGTCGGTCGGGCATCACCCGGGCGCCGTGACGCTCGGCGAACCAGAGGTAGTTCTTGACCAGCGTGTTCTTGGCGCCGACCGGGCAGCCGACCATGCACCGGCCGCAGTGCGTGCAGCCGGTCCGTTCGGGCCCCTCGCCGCCGAAGTAGGGGTCGGCGACGGTCTTTCCCGCCTCCCCGAGGAAGACGCCGATCGGGGTCTTGGTGTACGTGTCGCCGACCCCGATCTCCTCGCCGAACTCACGCAGCAGCTGGTCGGAGGCGTCGTCGTCCTCGTGGACCACGACGCCGAGCATCCGCTTGGCCGTCTCGTAATGGGGGGCGAGCTCGCGCTCCCAGTCCGCGAGGTCGGCCCACTGGGGATCCTCGAAGAACGGGGAGGGGGGGACGTAGAGAGTGTTGGCGTAGCCGAGGCTGCCGCCCCCCACGCCGGAGCCGCTGACCACGGCGACGTCCTTGAAGGTGCTGAGCCGGAAGATGCCGCGCAGCCCCAGCCGCGGCGCCCAGAAGTAGCGCCGCAGGTCCCAGGTCGACCTCGGGAAGTCCTTGTCTCCGAACCGCTTGCCGCACTCGATGACGGCGACCGAGTAGCCCTTTTCGGCAAGCCTCAAAGCTGAAACCGAGCCCCCGAAGCCGGATCCAACCACAACCCAATCGAAGTCATACGTCATGCGGGAAGGCTACTCCCGCGGGTGGCGTCGTAGGGGGAACCGCCCCTGAGGAAGCTTCAGCTACCGGAAGGGGCGGTGGGTCCCTGCGGCGACAGGACCCGCGGGCCGGCAGCCTAAGCCTCGCCGGGCTCCAGGGGGCGAAAGTCGCTGGTCCGCGCTCCGCAGACGGGACAGAACCAATCTTTGGGGATGTCCTCGAAGGGGGTGCCGGGCGGAATGCCGCCGTCGGGATCGCCCACTGCCGGGTCGTAGATGAACCCGCAGCTCTCGCAGATCCAGAGGGTCGCTTCCTTCGTCGCCTCCATCGCTGAAAGTTTATGCCCAGTCAGTCTTTGTCGAAGCTGACCGCGACCGGCTCGCGTTGCGAGGCGTCTTCGATCTCAAAGAACTCGCGTTTCTCGAAGCCGCCCTGGTTGGCGATCACCGAGCCGGGGAACTGTTCGATCGACGTGTTGTAGGCCTGCACGTTGGAGTTGTAGATGCGTCGCGCGGCCTGGATTTCGTCCTCGAGCTGCGTGAGGTTGCGGCTCAGCTGCTGGAAGTTCTCGGTGGCGCGCAACTGCGGGTAGTTCTCGGCGACGGCGCGCAGATCGGTGAGCGCGCCGGTCAGTTTCTGCTCTGCCTGGGCGGTGTCGCCGACGCTCTGCGCCGACATCGCCTCGGCCCGGGCTTTCGTCGCTTTCTCGAAGACCTCGCTCTCGTGGGCGGCATAGCCTTTGACCGTCTCCACGAGGTTCGGCACCAGGTCGTGACGGCGCTTCAGCTGGATGTCGATCCCGCTCCACGACTCGTCGACGCGGTTGCGCGCGGCGATGATCGCGTTGCGCTTGCCGATGAAGTAGAGGACCGCGATGACGACGATCGCGACGACCACGATGATTGCGATGGTCACGCTTCCCATCCTACCCGCCCTCACCTACCCGCCGGTGCTTGAGCACCCTATGGGTGCCTAACTACCGGCGGGTCCTTAGGATCGGCGCGTGAGCGCGAGGAGCGAAGCGCGAGAATGGGCCGAGACCGTGCGGCGGTACGGCGAGCGCAACGGGCTCACCTACGAGCCGGTCGGCGGGATCAATCCGAAAGACGGGCCGGTGGCGCTCTGCGTGGGCGGCACCAACCGGCTCACCGGCGAGCTGGTCGAGGGCTTCTGGGGATCCTGCTGCGACGCCGACGAGCGCGAGGCCGGCGGCTTCCTCAGCAAGGCGATCCTCCCCGGCGCGCTGCTCGCCAAGGCGCACATGCCGGACCTGGCCAAGGTCGTGCCGGCCTTCAACGTCGAGTCGATCGAGGGGCATGAGCGCGTGACGCAGCGGCTGGCGCGCAAGGTCGAGTTCGAGTCGATCGAGTTCAACCGCCGCTTCCAGGCGACCGTGGCCCGCGACTACGACGCGATCCAGCTTCGTGAGCTGTTCAGCCCCGGCTTCCTCAGCTGGACGACGACGATGACGGGCGAGGTCGACTTCGGCGTCAACGACCGCCAGCTGTGGTTCCTCTGGCAGCTGCGGGAGCGCAGCGAGGCGGAGTTGCGGGAGGCCCTTCATGACGCCGGCCGCCTCTTCGAGCGGCTGCAGGGGGAGATGGAAGAGAGCGGCGTGCACGTCTACCCGCCGGGTCCGTGGCACGCCGGGCTTGCTCCGTTTCCGGCCTAAACCAAGGCTTGTTCAGTTATGCACACCAGGGCGTGCATAAATGGCCAAGCGTCAACCCGGATAGTCGAGGTCGCCGGGGAGGACGACCCGGTGGTCCTCTTTCGTGCCGATCACTTTGGGAAGGATCGGAGCGACGCCGCGATCGCGGTGCGCGGCGATCGCCTCCTCCGAGGTGCGGAACTCCGCGAGCAGCCGAAGCTGGTGGACAGTCGGAAAGGCAAGGACGATCTCACCGGCCGATTGCGCCGCCAATGCCGCCGCCGGCTCGAACCAGGCCGCCTTGACGGTCTCGATGCCGTCCGGCCGTGGCGGGGTGTGTGCCGGTGCGATAGCAAGGAAGAACCAGGCGTCGAAGCGCCGTGAGATCACCTCCGGCGTGATCCAGCGCGAGAAGAGCACCAGCTCCTCGTCCTCGGGCAGCTCGATCCCAGCCTCCTCGCGTAGCTCCCTCAGGGCGCAGGCCTTGTACGCGGTCTCGCCCTCCCCGTCGCACTCGTCTACGCCGCCGCCGGGAAAAACCCAGACGCCAGGCATGAACCGAGCCTTCTCGGTGCGCTTCAGCAGCAGCACCTCGAGCGCCCGATCGTTGTGCTTGCCGCCGCGGCGCAGCAGCACCACCGACGCGGCCGGCCGCGGCTCCGACGGCTCGCCCAGGTTGGGCGCCTCCGCCGGTCCCAGCTTGCGCTCCTCCATCCAGCCACCGTACCTCGCCCGGGTGGCGGTAAGGCAAGTCCGCTCAGCCCAGCGCGCTCTCGCGGCGACGCTTGGTCCCGGCCCGCACGCTGAGCCAGACAAGCGCGGCAATCAGGGCGAGCGGGGTCAGGACCGCCAGGCCGATCAGCGTCACGCCGGCGGCGATCGCCAGGATCCGGCCCGCGTCGTCGAGAGCGTCCGCGACTCCCCAGTCGTTGCCACCGTCCCCCGCGCCCGCGCCGCTCTCGATTCGCAAGGAGACCCTTGAGAGATTGACGCGTCGCTCCAGCGCCTGCAGCGACGAACGCAGGGCGGCGAGCCGCCCGCGCTCGAAGCGAAGCTCGCTCTCCACGGCACTTCGCTCCGCTTCGGTTTCAGCGCCGGCCAGCTCGGAGAGCAGGCTCTCGATCCTCGCCCGGCTGTCGCGAAGCCGTTCCCCCAAGCCCGTCGTGCGGCCGGTGACGTCGCCGGTCGACTCCCGGCGCGAGCGCACCTCGGCGATCTCCGAGAAGCCGGCCAGGGCGTCGCCCAGCCTGCCGCTCGGAATCAGCAGCTCGAAGACGGCGTTCGCTTGCGCCTCGTCGCCGGCGGAGATCGACGAGCGCAAGACGATGCCGTCGAAGCGATGGACCGTCTCGAACACCCTCGCTGCCGCGCCGCGCACCTCGGCGGGCTCGGTGGCGAGGACGAGTTGCGCCGAGCGTTCGACGTCGCGGCGGGGGGTCAGGAAGGCGTTGGGGCCGCTGGCCCGGCGGTTCGTCGCGGCGGCGGCGGAGGAGGCGCCCTCCGCGGCGGCTGCAGGTCCGCCGAGCTGCAGCCCGCTCGAAGGAGGCGAATCGCCGGTCGCCCGTTCGACCACCGGCGGCTTCGCCGAGAACTGGACGGGAGGCTTCCGGCTGGCTCGATCCGCGCTCTCTGGCGACGCGGCGATCTGGCGAGGGGTACCGACGTCGCCGTCTTCGGAGACCGCGATCACCATCGTCGCGATGGCGATCGCCGTGAGCGCGACCGCGCCGGCCAGCGCCGGCAGACGCCAGCGCGGGATGTCCGAAAGCCGCCGCGCCGCGTCGCGCAGCGGGCGCTCGTCTCCGTCCTCGCCCGGGAAGCCCGTGGCTGCCCGGGCATCCAGCTCGGCGATGAAGTCGGGCCTGGGGGTGGGGCGCAGCTCGCGCAGCTCCGTCGCCAAATCGGTCTCTTCTCTATGCGGCTTCATGGCATGCCTCCCTCAGCTTGGCGACGACTCGGTGCAGCATCGTGCCGACGTTCGACTCGCTGATGCGGAGCACGCCGGCGATCTCGGCGTTCGAAAGGCCGGCGAAGAACTTGAGCGCGACCAGCTCGCGCTCACGGGGGACCAGCCGCTCGAGCGCCGCCGCCAGGAGCAACCGCCGCTCGCTGCGCTCGATGCCGTCGGCACCGCTTGGCGCGGCGAGGTCGACCGGCTCGGTGGTCAGCGTGCCCTGTCTCTTGTGGCGGCGCAGCTCGTCGAGCGCCGCGTTGCGCGCGATTCCGAACAGCCAGGCGCGGGCGCTGCCGCGGCGCGGGTCGAAGCGATCGCGCTTGCGGTAGGCGCGCTCGAACGCGGTCGCGGTGACCTCCTCGGCGGCAGAGGCGTCGCGCAGCAACCCGGCCACGTACGCGTAGAGGTCGTCGCGGCTCTGCCGGTAGAGGTCGTCGAAGGACAGGTTCGCCCCGGCTCGGGTTTCCACCTGCGTGACAAGAGCCTGGCTCACATCCCTACTACGGGCGAGCGGGCGATCCGTCACAGGAGATGATCGTCAGGCGGCCCGTTGCAGCTCGGCCGCGGCGCTCCCCGATCCGTAGACCCGCGCCCAAGCCGCCCCGATCGACTCGGCGGCGATCTCCACCAGACGGCGCAGCTCGGCTTCGGAGATCGAGAGGGGCGGCATCAGGACGACCACGTCCCCGAGCGGGCGGATGATCGCGCCGCGCTCCCGTGCCTCGACGGTGACCTGATGGCCGAGCCGCAGCGCCGGGTCGTGCTCGCCGAGGTCGATGCCGACCATGAAGCCGCGGTGGCGGATCTCGGCGACCTCCGGCATCGCCGCCAGGCCGCCCAGCAGCCGGTCCAGCATGTGGATCTTCGGCTGCAGCCGAAGCAGCGTCCGCTCCTGCTCGAACGCGTCGAGGCTGGCCAGCGCTGCGGCGCAGGCGAGCGGGTTGCCGGTGTAGGTGTGGCCGTGGAAGAAGGTGCGGTACTCCTGCGGCGCGCCGAGGAAGCCCTCGTAGATCCGCTCGGTCGCCAGCGTCGCGGCGAGCGGCAGGTAACCGCCGGTGAGGCCCTTGGCCAGGCAGAGCAGATCGGGCGCGACGCCCTCCTGCTCGCAGGCGAACATGGTTCCGGTGCGCCCGAATCCGGTCGCCACCTCGTCGCAGATCAGCAGTACGCCGAAGCGGTCGCAGAGCTCGCGCACGGCGCGCAGGTAGCCCGGCGGATGGACCAGCATCCCGGCCGCTCCCTGGACCAGCGGCTCGACGATCACCGCGGCGATCTCCTCTTCGTGGCTGGCAAGGATGCGCTCCAGATCGGCCGCATCGCCCGGCTCGGCGGCGTGCGTCTCGAACAGCAGCGGCCGGTAGGTGGCGTGGAAGAGACCGATGCCGCCGACCGACACCGAGCCGATCGTGTCGCCGTGGTAGGAGTCGCGCAGGTGCACGAACGCGGTCCGCCGCGCGTGCTGGCCGCCGCGCTGCTGCTGGTACTGGAAGGCCATCTTCAGCGCGATCTCGGTCGCCGTCGATCCCGACTCCGAGTAGAAGACGCGCGAGAGGCCCGGCGGCGCCAGCTCGATGAGCCGTCCGGCCAGCTCGGCAGCACCGGGGTGGGAGAGGCCCAGCATCGTCGAGTGGGCGACGCGCTCGAGCTGCTCGCTCACCGCGGCGTCGATGCCTGGGTGGCGATGGCCGTGGACGTTGCACCACAGCGACGAGACCCCGTCGAGGTAGCGCCGGCCCTCGCTGTCGATCAGCTGCGCGCCATCTGCCGCCACGATCATCAAGGGCTCTTCCTCGACCCAGCCTCGCTGCTGGGTGAACGGGTGCCAGAGATGATCGCGGTCGAGCTGGATGGGGTCCGGCAGCACCGCACCGACCCTAGACCTGGCGGCGGCGGCAACCGACCCCGACTTTCGCGCAAACAGCGCCTGGTTCAGGGCCGCTGCCCCGGGTACGTGGGGCTTCAGCAACGTGCGCCTTCGCACACGACCTTTACACCGAAAGGTGCAATCATTGCCCCATGGCTGAGCGTGGAGCAACTCCGAAGGTCCACCCTGCACGCCGCAAAGCGCTCAACGCGGTCCGTTCGCTCTTCACGCCGCTCCTCCCCGACGACTACCTCGAACTGATCAACCCGCTCTGGTCGACGCGCGAGCTGCGCGGGCGGATCGAGCGGATCGACCGCGAGACGCCGGACGCGGTGACGGTGCTGATCCGGCCCGGGTTCGAGTGGGAGGGCCATCGCCCCGGCCAGTACCTGCGGATCGGCGTCGTCGTCGACGGGGTTCACCACTGGCGCGCCTACTCGCTCACCTCGGAGCCCAACCGCCCCGACGGTTGCATAAGCATCACGCCGAAGCTCGTCGACACCGGCAAGGTCTCGCCCTACCTCGTCCACCGCGCCCGGCCGGGGGACGTGGTGCGGCTCGGCGGCGTCGAAGGGACCTTCGTCCTCCCCGACCCGCCGCCTCAGCAGGTTCTCTTCATCAGCGCCGGCAGCGGGATCACGCCGATCATGAGCATGCTCCGCTGCCTGCACCGCACCGAAGCGGTCGACGACGTCGTCCACGTCCACTCGGCCCGTCGCGAGGAGGAGGTGATCTTCGCCGAGCTGCTGCGGGAGATCGACGACCACGAGCCGGGCTACCGGCTCCACCTGCGGATCACCGGCAGGGAGGGGCGGATCGGGCCCGCCGACCTCGATCGGCTCTGCCCCGACTGGCGCGAGCGCCACGCCTTCCTCTCCGGGCCGGCGGCGATGCTCGACGCGATGTGCGAGCGCTGGGAGCGCGACGGCGACCCCGATCTGCTCCACATGGAGCGCTTCCAGCCGGTCATCGGCGGCGAGCCGGGGCTCGGCGACGGCGGCGCGGTCCGGTTCCTGAAGAGCGATGTACAGGCGGATTGCGACAGCGGCACGCCGATCCTCGTCGGCGGCGAGGAGGCCGGTGCCACGTTGCCCTTTGGCTGCCGGATGGGTATCTGCCACACCTGCGTCGGAAAGCTTTGCAGCGGCCAGGTGCGCGACCTGCGCACCGGCAAGGTCCACGGAAGCGAGGGCGAGATGATTCGCACCTGCGTCAACGCTCCCGAAGGGCCGATCGAGATCGCGCTTTGAAAACGAAAGGGAGAAGATGAACGCAACGACGACCCCAGAGGCTCCGGCCCCCGAGGTCCAGAGCCCGCTCGCCCACCTGTCGGCCGAGCAGCTCGACGAGCTGGCCCGCGAGTTCGACGCGATTCGCGACCGCGTCCACGCCGAGCTCGGCGACCGCGACCGCCGCTACATCGAGAGCATGATCGCGATGCAGCGCCGCCTCGCCGTCCTCGGCCGGGTGCTGCTGCTCGGCGCCCGTTACCGCCCCGCCCAAATCGCCGGCACGGCCGCCCTCTCGGCGGCCAAGATCCTCGAGAACATGGAGATCGGCCACAACGTCCTGCACGGGCAGTGGGACTGGATGAACGACCCGCAGATCAATTCCTCGACCTGGGACTGGGACACCGCCTCCACCGCGGAGGCATGGAAGCACTCGCACAACTACGTCCACCACACCTTCACCAACATCCTCGGCAAGGACAAGGACCTCGGCTACGAAATCATGCGGATCGACCCGCAGCAGAAGTGGAACCCGGTCTACCTGCTGCAGCCGCTCTACAACCTGGTGCTGGCGGCCTTCTTCGAGTGGGGCGTGGCGCTCCACGACCTCGACTTCGAGGCGATCCGCAAGGGCCGCAAGTCGAAGGCACAGGTGAAGCGCGAGCTGGCCGGCATCCGCGACAAGGCCAAGAGCCAGATCGTCAAGGACTACGTCGCCTGGCCGCTGCTGAGCGGGCTTGCGATGGCGGCTCTCGACGCCGGCCTGGAGGGGCGCAAGGCGTTTGCCGGCGACGCTGGAGGTGGCCGCGGCTTCGGCCGTCGCCTCAGCAGGTCCCGGCGCAAGGGCGGCCTGGCCGGCGTGCTGCGCAAGGCGGTCGAGGGCGGCCTCGACTCCTACAAGGCAGCGGCGAAGGCGAACGCCACCGCCAACGTGGTCCGCAACGTCTGGGCCTACGCGATCATCTTTTGCGGCCACTTCCCCGACCAGACCTACACCTTCAGCCCGGAGGAGGTCGAGGACGAGAGCCGCGGCGGCTGGTATGTGCGCCAGCTCTGCGGGGCGGCCAACATCGAGGGCAGTCCGCTCTTCCACGTCGCCAGCGGCAACCTCGGCTACCAGGTCGAGCACCATCTCTTCCCCGACATGCCGAGCACCCGCTACGCCGAGATCGCGCCCCAGGTGAAGCAGGTCTGCGAACGCTACGGCCTCCCCTACAACAGCGGGCCCTTCGGCAAGCAGCTGGGAATGGTGCAGAGGACGATCCTGCGGCTCGCTTTCCCGGGCGGCTCGCCGCGCCCGAAGCCGGGGCCCTACCGGGGCGAGGACCACCCGGCTCTGTGACGTAAATCACCGGGGGTTCGCGGGTCGGGGGGGGGGGGGGGGGGGGGGG
>DATABM010000049.1:0-3081 GCA_036259555.1 Solirubrobacterales bacterium | reverse complement strand
CTACATGTACCTGCGGCAGGCGATGGGGCCATTCGCGCAGGGCCCGGTGGCGCTGATCGCCCGCCACGCCGACGAGTGCGTCTTCTCGGCCGACGCGATGGGCCTGCGGCCGCTCTGGCAGGTCGAGAGCGCCGACGACTTTGTCTTCAGCTCCGAGCCGGGCGTCGTCCCGGTCTCGAAGATGGTCTCCGAGCCGAAGCCGCTCGCCCCGGGCGAGAAGGCGCTGGTGCAGATCGACCGCGCCGCCAAGCGCTCCACCCTGCGCCCGCACGACTCGATGCTGCGGATCGTCCGCGACCGCTGGCTGCGCCGCAGCGGTGCCGAGGAGGTGGCTGGCTACGAGCGCGCCCTCGACACCGGCGGACCGTTGGAGGGCGGCGAGGTGCCCGGCTACTCCGACGCCGGACCGGAGGAGCCCGTCAAGGTCTCCGACCGCGTCCTCGCCGGCTTCGGATGGCAGCGCGATGACGTCAAACTCGTCCAGCAGATGGCCTCCAACGGGGCGGAGCCGGTCGGCTCGCTCGGCTACGACGGGCCCCTGGCGGCGCTCTCGCCCGAGCGGCAGAACCTGGCCGACTATTTCAAGGAGACGGTCGCCGTCGTCACCAACCCGGCGCTCGACCGCGAACGAGAGCTGGAGCACTTCTCGACCCGCACCCTTTACGGACGGCGCCCGCCGATCGACGCAGCCGACCGCGACACCGGCACCGTCGAGGCGTCCTTCCCGGTGATTCTCGGCGGCCATCACGACCTGGCGCCGCTCTCCGACAAGACCTACCGCCGCATCGCCCGCGAGCACCGCACCTACCTGCTCGAGGACCTCTGGGAGGAGTTCCGCGGCCGCGCCGCGGCGCTCGACATCTCGCTGCTCGAGTCGGAGACGACCCGGGGCGCGGTCGAGCGGATCAAGCAGGAAGCGGTGAAGAAGGTCCGCGACGGGGCCGAGCTGCTCGTGCTCACCGATCGCACCGTCTACGAGGCTGACCGCCGCTATCTCGACCCGCACCTGGCGACCTCGGCGGTCGACCAGGCGCTGAAGCTCTACAAGGTCGATCCCGGCGAGGAGAACCTGCGCCGTCGCTGCGGCATCGTGCTGCGCTCGGCGGCGCTGCGCAATGTCCACGACACGATGCTCGCGCTCGGACTCGGCGCCAACGGCGTTTGCCCGTACACGATGGTCGAGGTGATCTGCGTCGAGGACTACGAGACCGACATCTCCAACCTCTGCGCGGCGCTCAAGAAGGGGATCGAGAAAGTGATCTCGACGATCGGGATCCACGAGGTGCGCGGCTATGCGCGCCAGTTCTCCTCGATCGGGGTCAAGCCGGAGCTGGCCGAGATCTTCCAGACCGAGGCGTTCGCCGCCTCGGGCAGGGGCGGCGTCGGCTTCGTCGACCTGGATGAGGACACCAACGAGCGGGCGCACGATCTGGGCGGCGACGACGGTGCCAAACCGGCGAAGACGTTCCGCTTCTACCCGAAGGTCTACAAGGCGGCGATCGCAACCGCCAACGGCACCGGCACCTACGAGGAGTACTCGGAGAAGGTGCGCGACCTCGAGGCGCAGAATCCGATCTCGATGCGCCACATTATGGGATTGAAGGGGGACCGTGAGCCGCTCGCCGACGCCTCGGCTGTCGACGCCGGCGTCGGCCACCACGACTACCCGGTCGTGATCTCCTCGATGAGCTTCGGCTCGCAGTCCGAGTCGGCCTTCCGCGCCTACGCCGAGGCGGCCAAGGCGATCAACATCCTCTGCGTCAACGGCGAGGGCGGCGAGATCCGCGACATGTACGGGAAGTACCGCAAGTGGCGCGGGCAGCAGGTCGCCTCGGGCCGCTTCGGCGTCTCGGCGGAGATGCTCAACTCCTCCTACGTCGCCGAGATCAAGATCGGCCAGGGCGCCAAGCCCGGCGAGGGCGGTCACCTGCCCGGCAAGAAGGTCTCCGAGAAGGTCGCCGCGGCGCGTAACGCGGCGCCCGGCACCGACCTGATCTCGCCCTCCAACAACCACGACCTCTACTCGATCGAGGACCTCGCCGAGCTGATCGACGAGCTGAAGACCGTCAACCCCGACGTGCGGGTCTCGGTCAAGGTTCCCGTCGTGCCGAACATCGGCACGATCGGCCTCGGCATCGCCAAGGCGGGCGCCGACATCATCACGCTCTCGGGCTTCGAGGGCGGCACCGGGGCGGCGCGCCAGCACGCGCTGCGCCATGTCGGCCTGCCCTCGGACATCGGCACCCGTGCCGTGCACCGGGCGCTCATGGAGGCGGGGCTGCGCAACCGGGTCGAGATCTGGGCCGACGGCGGCTACCGGACCGGCCACGACATCGTCAAGCTCCACTGCCTCGGTGCCAACCGGGTCGGCTTCGGCACCCTGGCGATGGTCTCGCTCGGCTGCACGATCTGCCGCGGCTGCCAGCTCGACACCTGCCACGTCGGCATCGCCACCCAGATCGAGACCGTCGAGCAGGCCCAGCAGCACGGCCTCAAGAAGTTCACGCCGCAGGAGGTCGACCTGGCCGCAGAGAGCTGCGCGCGCTTCTTCCAGGCGATGGGCGAGGAGGTCAAGCAGGTCGTCGCCTCGCTCGGCTACGACCGTGCCCAGGATCTGGTCGGCCGCTACGACCTGCTCGAGCAGGTTTCCCATCAGGAGCAGATCGACCTGGCGCCGCTGATCACGCCGCTGGAGGAGTACCTCGACCTCGAGCCGCTCGATCTGCCTGTCGCCGCAGAGGCGGAGGAGCGCGCTGAGGCGGGCCTGGTCGCGGCGCGGCCGATCCGCATGGAGGTCAAGGAGGCCTCGGCACAGATCGCGAAGCTGGCCGGCGACGTCTGCTCGGGGCGGACGATTCGCAACGAGTTCCCGCGCCCCACCGACGCAAACGACCGCGTGCTCGGCACCGAGCTGTCCGGGGCGATCGCCCGCTCGCGCATCTTCGAAGACGGGCCGGAGCCAGGCGAAGACGTGCTCGCCAGCCTCGAGTTCAACGGCGGCTCCGTGGCCGGGCAGGGCTTCGGCGCCTTCAACGCCTACGGGGTCTCGATCCGGGTCGAGGGCGGCGCCCAGGACGGGGT
>DATABM010000048.1:0-6225 GCA_036259555.1 Solirubrobacterales bacterium | reverse complement strand
AGTACAAGGTCCCCCGCTTCGCCTACATCAACAAGATGGACCGCACCGGCGCCGACTTCTACAACGCCGTGCAGACCATGATCGACCGGCTCGGCGCCCACCCGCTGCCGATCCAGCTGCCGATCGGCGCGGAGGGCGACTTCGTCGGCGTCGTCGACCTGATCGAGATGAAGGCGCTGGTCTGAAAGACGAGCTCGGCACCGAGTTCGAGACGACCGAGATCCCCGCCGACCTCAGCGACAAAGCCGACGAGTACCGCACCCAGCTGATCGAGGCCTGCGCCGATTACGACGACGAGCTGATGGAGGCATACCTCGGCGAGGAGGAGATCCCCCACGAGCGGATCGCTTCGTCGCTGCGCCAGGCGACGATCGACACCAAGGTCACGCCGGTCCTCTGCGGCTCCTCGTTCAAGAACAAGGGCGTGCAGCCGCTGCTCGACGCGGTCGTCGAGCTGCTGCCCTCGCCGCTCGACGTTCCCCCGGTGACCGGCCTCGAGCCGGCCGGCAAGGGCGACGGCGAGCCGAAGGAGGCCGAGCGCCCCGCCGACGACAACACGCCCTTCTCGGCGCTCGCCTTCAAGGTCATGAGCGACCCCTATGTCGGCAAGCTCACCTACTTCCGCGTCTACTCCGGCAAGCTCAGCGCCGGCGGCCGCGTCCTCAACGTCTCGACCGGCAAGACCGAGCGGATCGGGCGGCTGCTGATGATGCACGCCAACAGCCGCGAGGAGATCGAGGAGTGCTACGCGGGCGACATCTGCGCGGGCGTCGGCCTCAAGGAAACCGGGACCGGCGACACGCTCGCCGCCCCCGATGCCCCGATCGCGCTAGAGAACATCGAATTCCCAGAGCCGGTGATCGCCGTGGCCATCGAGCCGAAAACCAAAGCCGACCAGGAGAAGATGGGCACGGCACTGCAGCGGCTGGGCGAAGAGGACCCCACCTTCCGGATCGAATCCGACGAGGAGACCGGCCAGACCCTGATCCACGGCATGGGTGAGCTTCACCTCGAGGTGATCGTCGACCGCATGCTGCGTGAGTTCAAAGTCGACGCAAACGTCGGCAAGCCACAGGTTGCCTACCGCGAGACGGTCCGCAAGGACGTCAAGAACGTCGAGGCGCGCTTCGTCCGTCAGACCGGCGGCCGCGGCCAGTTCGGCCACGTCGTCATCAACCTCGAGCCGGCGCCGGGCGAGGGCTTCGAGTTCGTCAGCAAGATCAAGGGTGGCGCGATCCCCAACGAGTTCATCGGCCCAGCCGAGCAAGGGATGAGGGAGGCGCTCGACAACGGCGTCAAGGCCGGCTACCCGATGGTCGACGTCAAAGTGGAACTCGTCGACGGCTCCTACCACGACGTCGACTCCTCCGAGATGGCCTTCAAGATCGCCGGCTCGATGGCGATTCAGGAGGCGGCCCGGAAGGCCAACCCGGTTCTGCTGGAGCCGGTGATGGCGGTCGAGGTCGTCACGCCCGAGGACTTCCTCGGGGACGTGATCGGCGACCTCTCCCGGCGTCGCGGCAAGGTGCAGGGCCAGGAGCAGCGCGGCAACGCGCTCGCCGTCCAGGCTTTCGTGCCGCTCGGCGAAATGTTCGGCTACGCGACCGATCTGCGTTCCTCGACCCAGGGCCGGGCCACTTACACGATGCAGTTCGAGCGCTACGAGGAAGTGCCGGGCAACATCGCCGAAGAGATCGTCGAGCACCGGTCGGGGGAGCCGGTGGGAGCGACCTCTTGATTCTGGCTATATTTCCCAAGTTCGCCAGCAGCTAAGCAATAAACACGACTTCGAAAGGTAGAACGGAGAGCGATGTCAAAGGAGAAGTTCGAGCGCGACAAGCCGCATGTGAACGTCGGCACCATCGGTCACATCGACCACGGCAAGACGACGCTGACGGCCGCGATCACCACGACGCTCTCCACCAAAGGTGGCGCCGAGGCGAAGAGCTTCGCCGAGATCGACAACGCCCCGGAGGAGAAGGAGCGCGGCATCACGATCGCGACCTCGCACGTCGAGTACCAGACCGACAACCGCCACTACGCGCACGTCGACTGCCCCGGGCACGCCGACTACGTCAAGAACATGATCACCGGCGCCGCGCAGATGGACGGCGCGATCCTGGTCGTCTCGGCGGCTGACGGCGTCATGCCGCAGACCCGCGAGCACATCCTGCTCGCCCGCCAGGTCAACGTTCCGCACGTCGTGGTCTTCCTCAACAAGATCGACCAGGTCGACGACGAAGAGCTGGTCGAGCTGGTCGAGGAGGAGGTCAAGGACCTGCTCAACGAGTACGACTTCCCGGGCGACGACACGCCGATCATCAAAGGCTCGGCGCTGAAAGCCCTGGAGGGCGACGCCGACGCGCAGAAAGCGATCTTCGACCTCGCCGAGGCACTCGACTCCTACATCCCGGAGCCGCAGCGCGACCTCGACAAGCCCTTCCTGATGCCGATCGAGGACATCTTCTCGATCACCGGCCGCGGCACGGTCGCGACGGGCCGCGTCGAGCAGGGAATCGTCAACACCGGCGACGAGGTTGAGATCGTCGGCATGAAGGACACGACCAAAACCGTCGTCACCGGGGTCGAGATGTTCCGCAAGATCCTCGACCAGGGTCAGGCTGGCGACAACATCGGCGCCCTGCTGCGAGGCACGAAGCGCGAGGAGATCGAGCGCGGCCAGGTGCTCTGCAAGCCGGGCTCGATCACTCCGCACACGAAATTCAAAGCAGAGGTCTACTGCCTCAAGAAGGAGGAGGGCGGCCGCCATACCCCGTTCTTCTCCGGCTACCGGCCTCAGTTCTATTTCCGCACCACGGACGTGACCGGCATCGCCAACCTTCCCGAGGGGACCGAGATGGTGATGCCGGGCGACAACGTCCAGATGACGATCGAGCTGATCCAGCCGATCGCGATGGACCAGGGCCTGCGCTTCGCGATTCGCGAGGGCGGCAGGACGGTTGGCTCGGGGGTCGTCTCCGAGGTCATCGAGTAAGCAGCAACGGGGCGGCTGGCTAGGCCGCCCTCGTCGCGCCAGAGCGGCGAAACAACTTCAAAAGGACATACGACCGGGGCGGCGCCCCACCTAAATGGGGCGGCGCCCCTTCCGCGCGGTAAAGGCCGGGCGGGGAAGGATCAAGAGAGCAGAAAACCGTGGCGACGATCGCGGCCCAGAAAATCCGAATCCGACTGAAGGCGTACGACCACGACGCCATAGATCGGGCTGCCCGCGAGATCGTCGAGACCGCGGAGCGGACCGGCGCGCGCGTATCCGGGCCGGTGCCGCTGCCGACCGAGAAAAACGTCTACTGCGTGATCCGCTCTCCGTTCAAGGACAAGGACTCGCGCGAGCACTTCGAGATCCGCACCCACAAGCGGCTGATCGACATCCTCCAGCCGTCGCCGAAAACCGTCGACTCGCTGCAGCGGCTCGACTCGCTGCCGGCCGGGGTCGACATCGAGATCAGGTTGTAGTCATGCCCGCGATCCTCGGCAAGAAGCTCGGCATGACGCAGGTCTTCCGCGAGGACGGCACGGTCGTGCCGGTGACCGTAATCGAGGCAGGCCCCTGCACGGTGACCGCGATCCGCGACGCCGAGCGCGACGGCTACGCCGCCGTGCAGCTCGCCTTCGGCGAGGTCGCCGAGCGCAAGCTGACCAAGGCCGAGCTCGGTCATCTGAAGAAGGCCGGCGCGCCTGCGATGCGCCACCTGGTCGAGTTCCGCGACGCGGACGTCGGCAGTGGCGGCGAGGAGGATGGGGCGGAGCCAAAGGTCGGCGACGAGGTAACCGTCGCCTCCTTCGAGCCTGGCCAGAAGGTCAAGGTTTCCGGCGTCTCGATCGGCAAGGGCTTCCAGGGCGGCATCAAGCGCCACAACTTCAGCCGCGGTCCGGTCACCCACGGCTCGCACAACGTGCGCGCTCCGGGCTCGATCGGCGCCAGCGCCTTCCCGGCCCGCGTCTTCAAAGGCATGCGGATGCCGGGGCAGATGGGCAACAAGCGAATCACCCAGCGGGGCCTCGAAGTCGCCGAGGTCGACGCCGAGCGCAACCTTCTCCTGCTCAAGGGGTCGGTCCCCGGTTCCAAGAACTCCTTGGTGGAGGTGAGGACCGATGGCTAAAGCGGCCGTCCTGGGCAAATCGGCGAAAGCGGATCTGCCCAAAGAGATCTTCGCCGAGCCGTTCCACCAGTCCCTGGTCCACGAGACGGCGCGCGCCGACCTCGCCTCGCGCCGCCGCGGGACCGCCTCGACCCTGACCCGCGGTGAGGTCGCCTTCACGACCGCCAAGGCCTGGCGGCAGAAGGGCACCGGTCGCGCCCGCGTCGGCTCGCTCGGCGTGCCGAACCGCTTCGGCGGCGGCGTCGCCTTCGGTCCCAAGCCGCGCCACTACACCGTCAAGGTCAACCGCAAAGCGCGCCGCAAGGCGATGCGGGCGGCCCTCTCGGTCCACGCCGAGCGGGGCAGCGTCGCGGTGCTCGACCCGGGCGCCTACGAGACGCCTTCGACCAAGACGGCCGCGCAGGCGTTGTCCAAATGGGGCGCTCGGCAGCCGACCCTGGTCGTGCTGGCGGCCGAGGAGATCGGCGCGATGAAGAGCTTCCGCAACATCGACCGCGTCACGGTTGCCGAGGTCGGAGCGATCGGCGTCGCCGACGTGATCGGCGCCGCCTCGCTGGTCCTCTCCGAAACGGCGCTCGAGGCGCTGAAGGGACGGCTCGGCTGATGGACGCGCGCAACGTGCTGATCCGCCCGGTCGTCTCGGAGAAGAGCTACGCGCTGATCGCCGAGGGCAAGTACACGTTCCGCGTCGACGACCGTGCACACAAGACCCAGATCGCCCGCGCCGTCGAAGAGGTCTTCGGGGTCGACGTGGCCGGCGTGCGCACCTCGAAGGTGCGCGCCAAGCCGAAGCGCCGCGGACTCACCAAAGGCAGGACCCGGGCCTGGAAGAAGGCGATCGTCCAGCTGGCGCCGGGCGAGCGAATCGAGCTGTTCGAGGGCGCCGAGACCGCGTAGGAGACACACCGATGCCGAACCGCAAGACGAAACCGACCAGCCCAGGGCGCCGCTTCGCGACCTACCCGCTGCGCGAGCAAATCACCGCTTCGGAGCCCGAGGCCAAGCTGACCGAAGGTCTGACCAAGTCCGGCGGGCGCAACTCGAACGGCCGCGTCACCGCCCGCCACCGCGGCGGCGGCGCCAAGCGGCGCTACCGCAAGATCGACTTCAAGCGGCTCAAGGACGGCGTGCCGGCGAAGGTCGCGACGATCGAGTACGACCCCAACCGCAGCTGCTACATCGCGCTGCTCCACTACGCCGATGGCGAGAAGCGCTACATACTCGCTCCAGCCAACCTCTCGGTCGGCGACACCGTGCAGTCGGGGCCCGGCGCCGACATCAAACCCGGCAACGCGCTGACCCTGCGCGAGATGCCGACCGGCACGATCGTCCACAACGTCGAGATGACCCCCGGCCAGGGCGGCAAGATGGGACGCGCCGCCGGCACCGCGATCCAGCTCGTCGCCAAGGAGGGCGAGATGGTCACCCTGCGACTGCCCTCGTCGGAGATGCGGATGGTGCGTGGGGAGTGTCGCGCCACGGTCGGCTCGCTCTCCAACGCCGAGCACCAGAACGTCAAGATCGGCAAGGCAGGCCGCAGTCGGCACAAGGGCAAGCGACCGCAGACCCGCGGCGTCGCGATGAACCCGGTCGATCACCCGCACGGCGGCGGCGAGGCCCACCACACGCCGGGCGGTCACCCGGTCACCCCTTGGGGCAAGCCGACGCTCGGCTACCGGACCCGCAAGAAGGGCAAGCAGTCGGACCGCTACATCGTGCGCGGCCGCCGGCGCGGAAAGAAGAAGTCGCGCTGATGGGACGCTCGACCAAAAAGGGGCCGTGGGT
Organism: Solirubrobacterales bacterium; assembly: GCA_036259555.1. Taxonomy (GTDB): domain Bacteria; phylum Actinomycetota; class Thermoleophilia; order Solirubrobacterales; family 70-9; genus VRUE01. Next base: position 319 of record DATABM010000048.1, on the reverse strand, counting down.
GGAAGCGGCGCTGATGAAGCGAATCAGCGCGATGAACGAGTCCGGCCAGAAACAGATGGTCAAAACCTGGTCGCGGATGTCGACGATCTTCCCGGAGATGGTCGGACACACGATCGCCGTCCACGACGGACGCAAGCACGTGCCGGTGTTCATCTCGGAATCGATGGTCGGTCACAAGCTCGGTGAGTTCGCGGTGACGCGGACCTACCGCAAACACGGCGCCGCAGAGAAGGCGTCGAGGGTTCGATAGGCATGGCGAAGACACCGAGGGTCGTAGAGCGCGAAGGGCGAGCCGTCGCGAAGTGGGTGCGGATCTCGC
>DATABM010000047.1:0-11529 GCA_036259555.1 Solirubrobacterales bacterium | reverse complement strand
GGCCGACGCTTTGAGTATCCGCCCGTTCGGAAGACCCCCCATTCCCTCACTCTCCAGCGTCAGTAGCGTTCCCCGGCGTGCGGGCGACCGGTCTTGTCAAGAGATATGGGGAACGCGTGGCCCTGCGCGGCGTCGACCTCTCGGTGGAAGCTGGGGAGCGGGTTGCTGTGATCGGGCCGAACGGGGCGGGAAAGACGACCCTGCTCTCGATCATGGCCGGGATCGTCCGCCCGGACGGAGGCGAGGTGCGCTCCGCGAACGGAAAGGTCGGCTGGGTCCCGCAGCAGGCGGCGCTCTACCGACGGCTGACCGTCGAGGAGAACCTGCTGCTCTTCGCGCGGCTCGAGGGACACGAGGACCCGCGCGGCTCGGTCGAGGAGATGCTCGAGCTGACCGACCTGGCGGAGCGGCGCGAGGAGATCGTCGCCCGTCTCTCGGGCGGCAATCAGCAGCGGATCAACATCGCGATCGGCCTGCTCGCCCGGCCCGCGGTGCTGCTGCTCGACGAGCCGAGCGTCGGGCTCGACCCTCGCCAGCGGGCCCGCCTCTGGCGCTTCGTCTCCTCGCTGGCCGAGCGCGGCACGACGGTCATCTTCTCGACCCATGACATCCAGGAGGCCGAGCGCTACGGGCAGCGCCTGCTCGTGCTCGCCGACGGCGACGGGCTCTTCGACGGGACGGCCGCGGACCTGCGCGCCGCCGTGCGCAGCGAGGCGCCCGAGGCTGCCAGCAGCGACTTCGAGACCGCCTTCGTGGCCTTCCTCCAGCACCGGGGGCACTGACCGTGCGCGCGGAGGGGGCATCACAGTCCGACTCTTCGCGACCGGAACGCGTGCGTGGCCATTTGTCCTCGGTGCGCTGGCTGTTGATCAAGGACCTGCAGATCCTGCGCCGCTCGCCGCTGCAGGCGGCGCTGCTGGTCGTCTATCCGATCCTGATCGCGCTGCTGGTCGGTTTCGCGATCTCCCGCGACCCGGACAAGCCGCGGGTCGCCTTCCTCAACGAAGTGCCGGAGGGCTCGCGGATCGCCGTCGGCGACGGCCAGCTGCCGGCGGTCGGGGTCGAGGACCGAGTCTGCGCGGCGGTCGAGTGCGTGCGCGTGTCCAGCCGCGACGAGGCGGTAGAGGAGGTGCAATCCGGCGACGTGCTCGCGGCGCTGATCCTCCCCTCCGACCTCGTCGACCGGCTCAACTCGCTCGCCACCCTCAACCCCGAGACGCCGGAAGTCGAGGTGATCGTCAACGAGGAGGATCCGGTCAAGGCGCGTCTCGTCGACGATCGGATCGACTCGCTGCTCGCCCAGGCGAATCTGGTCGCGGCGCGGCGCATCGCCGCCGAAGGCGGTCGTTACCTGGGGCTGCTCGTCAACGGGGGCAGCTTCGAGGTGCTGGGCCAGTCGATCGAGATCCTGGGCCTGCGAAGAACCGCGTCGATCCTGGAAGCGGTGCGCCCGGCGCTGCCCGGCGGGCCACTGCGTGACTCGCTCGACCAGGTCATCGAGTTCGCCGGGCTGTCTCGCGACAACCTCGACGTCGCCGAGCCGCTGATCGATCGGCTCGCCCAGCCCATCGCCGTGGACAAGCGGGTGATCAGCGAGCCCACCCCGCCGCTCGACGTATTCGCGATCGCGGTTGCGGCAACCTTGACGCTCGCCTTCGTGACTGTGCTGCTGGTCGCCGGGTCGCTCGCCCTGGAGCGCGAGGAGAACGCCTTCCCGCGGCTCACCCGGGGGCTCGTCTCCGGCTCGGCGCTGCTGGCCGAGAAGATCGGGCTCGGGCTCGTCGTCGGGCTCGTGGTCACTCTCGTGATGCTGGCCGGAGTCGAGCCGTTCGTCTCGCTCGACTGGGAGCGGGCCGGGCTGTGGTCGATCGCGATCGTCGCCTCTGCCGCCGCGCTGGGGGCGGCCGGCGCCGCGCTCGGGGCGGCGGCGCGAGATGTGCGCGCCGTCTCGCTGCTCGCCTTCATGGTGACCCTGCCGGTCGCGCTGCTCTCGCTCGTCCCCTCGGGGGCCGTCGGCGGAGCCGTCTACGACCTGATCCGCGCCGTCACGGCGCTCTTCCCGTTCCGCCCCGGCCTCGACGCGATCGCCGCCGCGCTCGACCCGGCCGGCGACTCGCTCGCCGGGCCGCTCGCCCACCTCGCCGTCCTGCTCGTCGCCTACAGCGCGATCGCCCGCCTGGCGCTACGGCGCTTCGCCGCGGTCTAAGCCGCCGGCGGCACGGACCCACTGCTGGACTTGCGGCTGGGTCATCTCTCGGAAGCGGCGACCCTCCGCCTCCACCTCGCTGAGGGCGACCTCGCGGCCGTCGATCAGCAGGGCGCCGTGCTTGCTCAGGTAGACGCGCAGCTCGGCCGGCGCGGTGCCCTTCTCGAGCGTGCACGACGGCCGGTCGAAGCGGGCCAGGTCGTAGTTCGGCTCGGTCGCCGAGACCAGGTCGAGCTGCTCGCCGGTCAGGTAGGCGACGAAGGTGCTCACCTCGGTGCCCGGACTGCGGGCCAGCGTCGCCGGGATCGCGCCGTACGGCGAGACGTGCGCCGAGTAGACGACGTCGAAGTCCCGCAGCGCGGTGCGCATGACCGGGACCGGATCCGGTGCGGCGGAGAGCTTGCGCGAGAGCACTTTGGGAGACGCGTTGGAGCCGTAGGCGAGAAGGGCCACCCGGCTCGCGACGTCCACCTCTGCCCGGTCGAGCTCGACCGCCTCGCCGCCGACCAGGGCGTAGGACCGGGATGGGATCCCGAAGGGATAGTCCAGGGCGCGCACCGCGGATAGGGTCCCACGCAATGAGGGTGCTCTTCATCGGGGACGTCGTCGGGGGGCCCGGCAGGCGCGGGCTGGCGGCGGCTATGCCGGAGCTGCGCGAGAAACACGGGCCCGACCTGACCGTCGTCAACGGCGAGAACTCGGCCGGCGGCATGGGGATCACCGAAAAGACGGCGCGGGCGATCTTCGAGTGCGGCGCCGACGTGATCACCACCGGCAACCACGTCTACCGCCACCGCGAGGCCTACGACTTCCTCGATCGCGAGGAGCGGGTGATCCGGCCCGCCAACTACCCGCACGCGAACCCCGGACGGGGTTACGTCGTCGTCGAGGCCGGCGGCATGAGGGTGGGCGTGATCAATCTGAGCGGCGCCGTCGGCCTGGAGGTCGCGCGCTCGCCGTTTCACGAGATCGACGCGATCCTCGACCGGCTGGAGGCCGACTGCACGATCGTCGACTTCCACGCCGAAGTGAGCAGCGAGAAGGTCGCGATGGGCTGGCACCTCGACGGCCGCGTCGCCGCCGTGCTCGGCACTCACACCCACGTCCCGACCGCGGACGCCCGCGTCCTGCCGGGGGGCACCGCCCACATCTCCGACGTCGGCATGACCGGCTCGCGGACGAGTGTGCTCGGGGTCAGGCCGGAGCAGATTCTCGAGAAGTTCAGGACCCAGATGCCGATTCGCTTCGAGACCGCAGAGGAGGACGTCTGGGTGATGGGAGCGGTGGTCGACGTCAACGCCCAGGGGCTGGCCGACTCGATCGAGCCGGTGATGACGCCGGCGCCATAGCAGCCGCCACCTCACAACCCGAAGTGCTCGAGCACGACGGGCACCACGTCACGCAACGCCCACTGCTCGCGCTCGTCGGCGCTGTCCGGTCCGCAGCCGACGAAGAGCAGCGGGCCGAGCGAGTCGTCGCGGTGCAGGGCCCCGTGGCTGCCGCCGCCAGCGTGGCTGACGCCGCCCCAGTCGACGGTCTCGTAGCCGGGCGCCAGCGAGACGACGAAGTCGCCACCACCCGGCGAGGCGAGCGCTGACCACACCCGCGTCAGCGCGTCTGGGTACTGCTCGCTGAGAAACCGGCCGGCCTCGACCCTCCCCTCGAGTGCTCGCTCCTCCCCCTCGATCTCCCAGCCGACGCCTCGCAGGTCGCGCACGGCATCGCCCGGCCGGAAGCGCAGGCGCCCGCGCCGTCCCTCGACCGCCGCCGCGTCTCCGTCGCGCCCGCAGACGAGGTCGATCCCTTCGGTCTCGACGAGGCGCCGCCGCACCTCGTCGCGGTCGGCGCGCGGTCCCTCGCCCGGCAGGAGATAGACGTGGGCGGCGCGTCCGGTCGGGCTTACGGCGAGCTGGGCGAGCTCGGGCCGGTCGTCGGAAGGACGCAGCACGTCCCACTCCCGTGCCAGCAGCTCCGCGAGCGGGAGGCCCCGCCGCACCGGCGTCTGCGCGTGATCGGCGAGCATGACCACGGCGTGGCTCGCGAGGAAGCGATCGAGGTCGCCGCAGGCGGCGACCAGGTCGGCGAAGCAACGGTCCGCCCGGGCGATCGACTCGACGGTCGCCTCGGGACCGTGGCGGTGCGAATAGGAGTCGTTGTCGGGCAGTGAGAGGAGCAGGAAGTCGTAGCCGTCGGCCTTCGCCAGCTCCGCCGCGCAGCACGAGGCGTACTCGTCCCGGTTGCCCGGGATCGAGGTCGAGCGGCAGGGCAACTGCCGGCTCGCGTAGAGGTCGCCGTAGAAGAGCTCGGTCGGCCCCCAGGTGTGGTGGCGGAAATGCAGTCGCGTGCTCTCCACGGCGCGTCGCGCCAGTCCCTCCAGGGTGACCTGATGCCGGTGCCTGCCCCGGTAGATGAGAAACGGGGTGCAGGCGGTCCGCACGCCCGCATCGTCGAGCCGCTCGAAAAGCGTCTCGGCGTCCGGGTTGAGATGCGCGAGGTTCATGTTGTAGACGAGGTCGTAAAGGGCTCGGAAGACGCCGACGCTGCGCGTGGCGTCGAGCGATGAGCCGTACTCGACGTAGCGTCGCTCCAGCCGGTGGTACCAGTTCATGCCACTGATCCAGTGCCGATCCGCAGTCACCCCGGTGACCATCTCCGCGGAGGCGACCGGGGTGACCGAGGGAAAGCTGGAGACGCAGTCGGGCACGAGCACGCCGCGCTCGAGCAGGGCGCCGAACGTCGGCGCCCGTCCCTCGTCCACGGCCCGTTCCAGCATGTCGGTGCGAAGCGAGTCGACGTACGCAAGAACCAGCTTCTTTGGGAGCCGGGGCATCGAGCGCGAATGATGAAGCGTCGGCCCGGTCGATCGGGAGGAACTAGCGCAGGATGCGCAGACCGGCGTGCTTTCGTTGCGCGCGGCGGTGGCGCGCGAGGCCGAGCCAGACGAGGCCGGCGAGGACCAGCAGGGTCAGTGGCTCGACCAGGACGGCGATTGCCGTGATCACGAGCGCAGCGAGTGAGACGAGGAAGGCGAGCGCGCCACTGCGGCTGCCCTCGCGGCGACCGGCCCCGCCGACCACGTCGCTGATGACGACGCAGGCGACAGCGGCGCCGATCAGACAGAAGATCGCGGCGGCGAGGCTGCTCAGGTCGGCGCTGTCGGCGAGCAGGAAACCGGCCACGAAGCCGATCACCGCGGCCAGCAAGGTCATCCTCCCCCGCGCCGAGCCATGCGTGCCGGTGGTGCCGGCCAGCATCCCGACGGCGATGCCGATGCCGAGCACGAGGCCCAGTCCTTCGAGGAAGTCCACGTCGAAAACCTACACTTCAGCGATGGTCGAGCCACCCCATCGACGGCGCGCCCACACCCGTACCCGGGACCTCGAGCGCTACGCCGACCTCTTCGCCGAGCGGACCGGCGTGATGCGCTCCTCGGCGATGCGCGATCTGATGGCGATCACGGCGCGTCCCGAGGTGATCTCGTTGGCGGGCGGCCTCCCCGACACGTCGACCTTCCCGGCCGCGACCTTCGCGGCGCAGATGACGAAGATCGCGCAGGAGTCCACCGCCGAGGCGCTGCAGTACGGCCCGACCGAGGGGTTCGAGGAGACGGTGGACTGCATCCTCCAGGTGATGGGTGCCGAGGGGATGCTCCCCGACCCCGACGACGTCATCGTCACCACCGGCGGTCAACAGGCAATCGACCTCATCTGCAAGACGCTGGTCGATCCGGGTGACGTGGTCGTCTGCGAGGCGCCGACCTATCCGGGCGCGGTGCCGGTCTTCTGCAGCTACCAGGCCGACGTCGTGCAGATCGACTGCGACGAGGAAGGGATGCGCATCCAGGATTTGGAAGCGGTCCTGGCGGGACTGGACGCCGATGGTCGGCGCCCCAAATTCGTCTACTCGGTACCCAGCTTCCAGAACCCGGCGGGCGTCACGATGTCTCTGGGCCGGCGGCAGCGGCTGGTCGAGCTGGCACGCCAGCGCGAGCTGCTCGTGGTCGAGGACAACCCCTACGGCCTCCTCCGCTTCGGCGGCGAGCAGCTGCCGCCGCTCTACCAGCTCGACGGGGGCGACTTCGTCATCTACGTCGGCACCTTCTCGAAGATCCTCTCGCCGGGCATCCGGCTCGGCTGGGCCGTGGCGCCTCCCCCGGTCATGGAGAAGATCGTGCTCGGCAAGCAGGCCTCGGACCTCTGCACGTCGACCCTCACCCAGCACTTCGTCCGTGAGTACTTCGCCGACGGGCGGTGGCGGGAGTACGTCGAGAGCCTGATCGAGATCTACCGCGACCGCCGCGACGTGATGGTCGCCGCGCTCCGCGAGCACTTCCCCGCCGAGGCGACCTGGACCGAGCCCGAAGGCGGTCTCTTCATCTGGGCGACCCTGCCGGACTACATCGACACCGGCGACCTGCTCGCCAAGGCCCTGCGCGAGGACGTCGCATTCGTACCGGGACAGGCCGCTTACGCCGATGAGACCCGCGGTCGCAGCTCGATGCGGCTCAACTTCTCCGGGGTCGGCGAGGAGGAGATTCGCGAGGGCATTCGCCGCATCGGTGCCGCCATCGGCGAGCAGGTCGAGCTGTACGGAGCGCTGACCGGAGAGCGTCGTGTCCCAGCGTCGAGCAGGCGCGCGGAGCCGGCCCCGAAGGAGCGAGACGCGTCCGAGGCCGACGTGCTTCCGTTCCGCCGCTCGGGCGAGGGCACGGCGTGAAGGTCACGGTGCTGAAGGGAGGCCGCTCGCTGGAGCGTGGCGTCTCCTTGCGCTCGGCCGCACGGGTCGAGGACGCGCTCGAGCGCTTGGGCCACGCGGCCGTCGCGATCGACGCCGATCGAGAGCTGGTGAACCGGCTTGGTGAGGTGGCGCCCGACGTGGCGTTCGTCGCCATGCACGGACCGGGCGGCGAGGACGGCACTGCGCAGGAGCTGCTCGAGCTGCTCGGGATCCCCTTCACCGGCCCAGGCGTCGCCGCCTGCGGCCGCTGCATGGACAAGGTCGTCGCGAAGCAGGCTCTGCGCGCGGCCAACGTGCCGACGCCGGACTGGTTTGCCTTCAACCAGACGGCCTTCCGCGAGCTCGGCGCGGCCGACGCGCTCGGCGCTCTGGAGGAGCGGCTGGGCTTTCCGCTCGTCGTCAAGCCGAGCCGCGGCGGCTCGGCGTTGGGAGTCAAGTTCGCCGGCGGTGGTGGCGAGGTGCCGGCGGCGCTCGTCTCGGCCTTCAGCTACGACGAGCGGGTGCTGCTCGAGCGCTTCGTCGAGGGCCGGGAGCTGGCGGTCAGCGTGCTCGGCTCCGAGCCGCTGCCGATCGTCGAGGCGATCCCGGCGAACGGCGACCGTTACGACTTCGAGGCCCGTTACGAAATCGGCCGCACCGACTTCGTCTGTCCGGCGCGCCTGGACGGTGGCAAGGAGGAGGCGGTCACCGCCACCGCGCTCGCGGCCTACGAGGCACTCGGCTGCTCGGGCTTTTCGCGCGTCGACCTGATCCTCGGCCCGGACGGGCCTCAGGTGCTCGAGGTCAACGCCATCCCGGGCCTCACCGACACCAGCCTCCTCCCCCAGGCCGCCGAGGCGGCGGGGATTTCATTCGAGCGGCTGGTCGAGCGGATTCTCGAGCTGGCGTTGCAGCCGGCGGCCGCCTGAGGGCGACCGCTCCTCGGCGGACTACTGATCCCCCTGCGCGAAGTCCTCCGGCGAGACCTCGTCGAGGAACTCCTTGAACTTGTCGACGACCTCCTCGGTGTCCTCGACTTCGTGCTCGAACTCGATCGCCGACTCCTCGATGACCTCCTCGGCGGCGAAGATCGGCGCCGAGACTCGCACCGCCAGGGCGAGGGCGTCGGAGGGACGCGAATCGATCTCCATCTCGGAGCCGTCGATCGAGACGGTGATCGAGGCGTAAAAAGTGTTGTCGCGAAGCTCGGTGACCGCGACCCGCTCGCACTTGGCGTCGAGCTGCTCGAGCACGTCGGAGAGGAGGTCGTGCGTCATCGGGCGCGGGGTCGTCGCTCCCTGGAGCTTCATCAGGATCGCCGCCGCCTCGGGATGGCCTATCCAAATCGGTAGGAACCTGTTGCCGTCGACCGTTTTCAACAACACGATCGGCTGCTTGCCGACCATGTCGAAGCTGACCCCGTAGATCTGCATTTGCTGCAAAAGTTCGCTCCGCTCCGAGGTGGAAGGCGAATTATAGGTCGGCCCTACGCCTACCCGACAGAAGCGGAGCGCACTCGCGGCAGTGGGCGATCCTGGATTCGAACCAGGGACCTCGTCCTTATCAGAGACGCGCTCTAACCAACTGAGCTAATCGCCCGAGGTGTGGCGATGATAGCGACAGCCCCCGCAGAGCCGTGGAGGGGTCAACCGCCCAGGCGGCGGGCCAACTGGAGCGCTTCGTCGAGGTCGTCGAAGCGCACCTCCACCGCGATGCCGCCGTCCTTGGAGCGAACCGCCACCTCGTGGCCGAGCGCTGCCTCGAACCGATCGCTCGCTTCGCGCAACGCGGCCCTCGCCTCCGCCCCGACCGATTCCCGCGGCGGGCGCTTCGCCTTTGGCTGGCTAGCCAGCTTGGCCCTGTTCTCGGTCTCCCGAACGGACCAGCCCGCGCGCGCAGCATCGCGGGCCAGCCGGCGGCGCACGTCGTTGCCTTCGACCGAGAGGAGGGCCCTGCCGTGGCCCTCGCTCAGGTCGCCCGACTCGAGCAGCTGCAGGGCCTCGTCCGGTAGATCGAGGAGGCGGATCAGGTTGGAGACGGCCGGACGGCTGCGCCCGATTCGCCGTGCCAGCTCCTCTTTCGAGAGGCCGAGGTCCTCCACCAGTGCGGCGCACGCCTTGGCCTCCTCGACCGGATTGAGGTCCTCGCGAACCATGTTCTCGATCAGCGCCATCTCCAGGCGCTCCGCTCGCTCGGTGTCGCGGACGATCGCCGGCACCTTCTCCAGCCCCGCCTGCTTGGCGGCCCGCCAACGTCGCTCGCCGGCGATCAGCTCGTAGCTGCCGTCGGCGAGGGGGCGAACCAGAAGCGGCTGGACGACGCCGCTCGCTTCGATCGAGGCGGCAAGCGCGGCGAGAGCCTCGGGGTCGAAGCGCGTCCGCGGCTGCTTGGGGTTCGGCTTGACCAGCTCGACCGGCAGCTCGCGCAGCTCGCCGAGATCGGTGTCGTCGCGCTCGGGCAGGATCGCCGCGAGGCCGCGGCCCATGCCACGTCTGGCGCTTGCGGCGCTAGCCACGGGCGCCAAGCTCCTCGGCCAGGGCGCGGTATGCGTCGGAGCCGCGCGAGCGGGGTGCGTGCTCGGTCACGGGCAGACCGTAGCTGGGCGCCTCGGCGACCCGAACGCTGCGCGGAATGACCGTGTCGAAGACCATCTCGGGGAAATGCTCGCGCAGCTCGCGCTCAACGTCCTGCGCCAGCCGCGTTCGCTCGTCGTGCATAGTGATCAACAGGCCCGACACGTTCAGCGCCGGGTTCAGCTCGCGGCGGATCGCGCCCAGCGTGTCGAGGAACTGGACGAGGCCCTCGAGCGCCAGGTACTCGGCCTGAACGGGAACGATCACCCGGTCCGCGGCGACCAGCGCGTTGACGCTGACCGGCCCCAGCGATGGCGGACAGTCGAGCATCGTGAAGGAGAAGCGCTCGCGCACCGGGCCGAGGCCTTCGCGAAGCCGCGTCTCCGATCCCTCGACACGCGGTAACTCCACCGCGGCGCCGGCGAGGTCGACGTTGGCCGGGACGAGCCACAGGTTGTCGGGGCCGGCAGGCCGCGCGGCCTCGGCGACCGACACCTCTCCGACCAGGCACTCGTAGGAGGAGGGCTCCATCTCGCGGTCGCCACCCAGGGCGACGGTGGCGTTGCATTGCGGATCGAGGTCGACGAGGAGAGTCTGGGCGCCGCCGCTGGCGACGCAGGCCGCAAGGTTGACCGCAGTCGTCGTCTTGCCGACGCCGCCCTTCTGGTTTGCCACTGCGTAGACGAGGCCCATCGCCGTCGCAGACTAATCGGGCCTAGCCACGAGGCCGCTTCTTCGCCATTCCTGGCCGGCGCGGCAGGTCGGTTGGAGTCGGACCCACCTTCTCGATCACGTGCAGGTGCCGGTGCCGGCTCCCGGCCCGGTCTCCGACGTCGCGGATCTCCCGTGGACGCATCGCGAGGCGCTCGACGGCGCGCGCAAGCTGTTCCTCCTCGTCGGCGTCTCGCCTGCCCTTCCAGGCGACGAGGACGCCGCCCTGGCAGAGCAGCGGCGAAGCGAGCTCCGCGAGGGTCGAGAGGCGCCCGACAGCGCGGGCGGTGACAGCCTCGTAGGCCTCGCGGCCGGCCGCGGCCGCAACCTCCTCGGACCGCGCACAGAGGACGCGGGCGTTGGCGAGTCCCGCGGCTGCGCTGGCCCGTTCGATGAAGGCGCACTTGCGTCCGACCGACTCGACCAGGTCGATCTGCGCACTGGGAAGTGCCGCCGCCAGCGCCAGGCCTGGAAAGCCGGCGCCGGCGCCGACGTCGGCGATCGCCTTCGCTGCCCTCAGCGCGGGGATCTCCAGCCCGGTGAGGCTGTCCTCGACGTGGATCTTCCACGCCCTGCGCGGATCGGTGACCGAGCTGACCGAGGCCCGCTCCGCTGCGAGCAGCTCGAGAACGGTCTCCAGGGCTACGCGTCCCCGAGGGCCCAGCGAATCGGAGGCGGTCAATCGGAGACGAGCGGCGCGACAATCACGCAGCGACGCGGCTCTTCGCCTTCGCTGTAGGTCTCGATGCCCGGCCGCTCTTTGAGGTGCTCATGGACGATGCGGCGCTCCTGGGCGCTCATCGGGTCCATCTCAACCGTGCAGTCGCCGTCGAGCGCCTGCTCGGCGGCCCGGTCCGCACGTGCGGTCAGGACCTCCCTGCGCCGCTCCCTGTAGCCGGCGGCGTCGAGCACTACCCGCTTGCGGTCGCGGACCCCGCGGAAGGCCGCCTGATACGCGAGCAGCTGCAGAGCGTCGATCGTCTGGCCGCGCTTGCCGATCAGCAATCCGTAGTCCTCGTCGCCCATGACCCGAACCTCGATCCGATCCTCACCCTCGTCGACCTCGACCTCACCTTCAAGGTCAAGCTCGTCGAGAACGCCCTCGATCAGCTCCCTGACTCGCTCCGCTGGCTCTGCCGGCCAATCCTCAGGCTCACTCATCGCTGAGTCACCCTACCGGCTGGAGAGTGGGGGTGAGCCCTTCAAGTCCCCAAGCACCTCGCTTCGCTCGGAGCTGACAAAGAGCCCGCCTAGCGGCGGGCGAGAACCACTCCGCGGTGCCGATGGGAGGGTCTTTCAGGGCTCACCCCCACTCTCCAATCC
>DATABM010000046.1:0-13280 GCA_036259555.1 Solirubrobacterales bacterium | reverse complement strand
ACCGGGCCGAGTTCCGCTCCGACATCGAGAACCTCCTGACCCCCGGCCGCTACTTCGTCCACGCAGGCGTCAACCGGGTCGACGGCAGCGGCGTCGCCCTCTACGCCCACAACGCGCTCGACTTCGTCGTCTACGGCCGCGAGCCGGGCTCGCGCGGGCTCGTCAACCTGCCGTTTGAGGCAAGCGCCACGATCGAGAGCGGGGCGCGGCGGTGAGCGAGCTGCGGGTCGTCAAGGGCCCCTCGGCCCTGGGAGGCGGCTGGCGCCGCTTCGCCGACCTGCTCTGGCTGATGTCGGTGACCGAGTTCAAGCGCGTCTACTTCGGCACCGTGCTCGGCTACGTGTGGTCGCTGGTGCGGCCGCTGATGCTTTTCGGCGTCCTGCTCTTCGTCTTCACCCAGGTCTTCAAACTGGGCTCCGAAGAAGCCGAGTTCTACCCCGTCCTGCTGCTGCTCAACATCGTCCTCTTCACCTTTTTCTCGGAAGCGACGCAGAACTCGGTCACCTCGGTCGTCACCCAGGAGGGCATCGTCCGCAAGACGCAGTTCCCGCGCTTGGTCATCCCCTTCGCGACCACCCTCACCGGCGCCTTCAACTTCGTCCTCAACCTGCTCGTCGTCTTCGTCTTCCTGCTCGCCTACGGCGTCGATCCGCACTGGACCTGGTTGCTCTTCCCGATTCCGCTGGCCCTGCTCTTCGTCCTCACCGCGACGACGAGCATGGCGCTGTCGGTCCTCTACGTGCGCTTCCGCGACGTGGCGATCATCTGGACCGTCGTCGCCCAGGTGCTCTTCTATGCCACGCCGATCCTCTATCCGATCGAAGCGCTCCACAACGACACGATGGAGCGGGCGCTGATGGTCAACCCGCTGGCGCCGATCTTCGAGCAGACCCGTGTGTGGATGGTTGAACCGAGCGCGCCGACCGCCGCCGAGGCGGCCGGCGGATTCGTCGGCTTGCTGCCGGCGATCGCGATCTACGTCTTCGTCTGCGTCTTCGCGGTCTGGATCTTCAACCGCCAGGCCCCGCGGATAGCCGAGGAGCTCTAGCCCCAGGCCCCCGACTCTTAGCGGCAGACGCGGGCCGGCTGGGAGGCGTCGACCTGGAGGTACCAGGGGAATTGGGGGGCGGCGTCGCGGGGGATGCGGACGACGGTGACCGAGTCGCCGGGGGCGCCTTCCGTCGGCACCGGGTATTCGCCCGTGGCGAAGCGGCGCAGCGAGAACTCGGCGCGCGGGCCGGGCGCCAGCTCGATCCGGGTCGGGCCCGGGGATAGGGGAACCTCGCGGCTCGCCGACTCGCCCGCCGGCAGGCTGACGCAGTTCTCGCCGCCGCCGCCGGGCTGGTAGGCGCCGAGGCCGGTGAAGGTCGAGAGGGGCAGGGCCTGGGCGAGGACGATGTCCGCCTGGCGCCGGGCGTAGTCGGGGGCCTCGGCGAGCTCGGCCGGCGTGTAGGCGGGCGAACCATGCTCGGCGACGGCCGGCAGGTACTTGGCGACCTGGACGTCGACCAGCGTCGTCGTGCCCGCCACCTGCGGATCGGTGAGCGAGAAGGCTGGGTCGACGGTACGACGCGCGATCTCGATCGCCGCCAGGTCGGCCTTGGTCAGCTCCGACTGCACGGCGAGCGTGTCGCGGCCGTCCCTCAACACGACGACGTTGACGGCGACCGCGGCGACCGTGACAGCCGCCGCCACGGCGAGGGCGCGGCGGCCGAACCGCACTCCTTGCAGCAGGTTGGCGAGCAGCAGCAGGACGAGGACGGCGCCCATGTACTGGTAGCGGCTCGTCGTCGGGTCGCGCCCCGGCACCTGGTTGAAGGCGGTGAGGAACCAGTTGGTCGCGGCCGCCGCGGCGACCGGCCAGAAGCCGGCCGGGACACCCGGGCGGCGCAGCTGTCGGGCGACGAAGCCGACGACGAAGCCGACGAGCAGGACGCGGCCCCAGACCGGGTCCGGTGAGCCGCCGAAGGGGCTCGTCCCGAGCCCGAACACCGAGCCGACCGCGACCGCGGCCGACTCGAGCACGAAGCGCGGCGAGGAGAGGACGTTCTCGAGCGAGAGGTGCGTCTCGGCCTCGGTCCCCCAACCCAGGTACCAGGCCGCGTAGAGCGCGAGCGGCACGGCGACCAGCCAGGCCCGGGCCCAGCCGCGGGCGCGGCGCCTCTGCAGCACGTCGACCGCGGCCGCGGCCGCGAAGGGGATGCCGACGCTCGAGAAGCCCAGCGAGAGCACGAGGAAGATCGCGGCGGCGAGGTCGCCCTCGCGGTCGTCGCGGTCGAGCGCCAGCAGCATCGCGAGGCCGAAGAGGACCGAGCCGACGAAGCTGATCTCGAACGGCCAGAGCAGCGCCTCCCAGGCCGGGCCCAGGAACAGCAGCAGCACGGCGGCGAAGAGGGCGAGCCAGTCGCCGACCCGCCGCCTCACGTAAAGGAAGAGGAGCGCCGCGGCGGCGGCGAGCGCCAGGGCGAGGACGACGTATTCAGGCGTCGCCGAGCTCATCCCGAAGGCCTCGATCAGGAGCGCCTCGATCGCCACGGGGATGACCGAGATGTGCTCGTTGTGGTGTTCCATCAGCGCGTCGAGGTCGACCTCGCGCCGGTTCATCAAGAACTCCCAGGTGTCCTGGAGGAAGGTGAGGTCCCGGGTCAGGTAGAGGATCAGCGCCGCCGAGGCCGCCATCGCGACGCCGAGCAGCGCCACCGGGGCGTTGCGGTTCAGCCAGTCCATGGCGGTGCGGGAGTGTATTGACGGCTCCAGGCGGCTCAGCGCAGGGCCGGCCGCAGGGCGACCAGCACGAAGCCGGCCAGCGAGGCGGCGGCGAGCACCGCAGCGAGAGCCGAGTAGGAGGTTTCGGGCGGCGGCGCGATCGCCGGCACGAAGAGGGCGAGCACGAGGACCGCGTGGAGCGCGACGAGCACGCAGGCGAGCCGCGGCGAGACGGAGTAGGCGCCGGCCACGCAGGCGCAGATCGCCAGCAGCGGCAGCACCAGGCTGCCGACGTGCAGAAGGGTCGAGGAGTCGGGTTCGCCGAACATCAAGAGCGCCCAGGTGGCGGCCAGGGCGAGGCAAAAGCCGAGCGAGCGCAGCGCGAAGCTCCACTCGGGACCGGCTCGGGCGCCGCGGGCGCGGGCGACCGCCATCGCCACCGGGCCGGCGAGGAGCAGCGCCAGCATCGGCAGCAGCGAGACGAAGCGGGGGAAGCGCAGCGCCGCGACGACCAGGTCCCAGTCGCCTTCACGGGCGAAGTCGACGGCCCCCTCGACCGCGAATTCGGTTTCGCGCTGGCCGACGATTTTCGTCGCGTTGCCCCACTTGTTGGCGAGCGTGCCGTCGAGCCCTGCCGCCTCGTAGCCGTCGACGATCGCCTCCAGGGCGCCGCGGTCGTCGATAGCCAGCGAGCCGCCCAGCTGCCACTTGAGCAGCCGGTCGCCGGGCGGGTCGACGAAGCGCTGATAGACGGTCCAGGGGCCGAGGAAGGCGATCGCGACCAGGGCCGCAACGCCCAGCCAGCGCCGGCTCGGCACGCCGCGCAGGGCCGCGAAGCCGAGCAGCAGGATCAGTGCGAAGGCGCTCGCCCCGTGGGCGAGCATCGCCAGCGCGCAGAGCGCCGCGAAGAGCGCGGCGGCGCGCGGATCGCCGCGCAGCCGCCCCCAGCCGCCGGAGAGCACCATCGCCAGCGCGGCGAGCACGAAGGCGGCGGCGAGCAGCTTCGGCCAGACGAAGAAGCCGTGGACGATCGCGACGTCGCTTACCGCCGCCGCCACGATCGCCAGACCCCGCGCCAGCGGCCGCAGCCGCGCCGCGAGCAGCAGCGCCCACATGCCGACGATCCAGAGCTGCTGCGTGACTACGCCCAGCACCTGGTAGTGGAGGCCGGTCTCGTCCCAGCCGAAGGGCCGTTGCGCCAGCGCGTAGCCGACCTGCAGCGGCGGGCGGTCGCTGGAGAGCCAGTCGGCGAAGGGCGGCGGCACCGGGTCGTGCCCATGCTCGAAGTACCAGTCGGCGAAGTAGTGCGGTATCTGGTTGTCGGCCGGCAGCTGGTGCGAGAAGCGGAGCGCGGCGAGCGCCAGCGGTTCGTCGCTGCCGCCGTGCAGGAAGCCGAGGAAGACGACGAAGGCGGCGCCCAGGCCCCAGAGGGCCGCCGGCACGGCCAGCCGGCGCAACAGCTCGCCGTCGAGCCGGTCGGGGCGGCAGAGGACGATCCCGTAGACCGAGCCGAGCACGAGCAGGAAGGCGACGGCCTGGCCGAGCAGCGGGTCGGCCCAGAACGCCCAGAAGGCCAGCATCGCGCTCATCCCCGAGGCGGCGAGAGCGAGGCAGAGGAGCAGCGGCACGTCCCGCAGCCCGCGCCGCGCCGCCGCGAAGACGGCGAGCGAGGCCGGCAGGGCGGTGACCGCGAGGTGCTCGAGGAGCAGCAGGAAAAGCTCGATGTCGGCGCCCGGCTCGCCCATGCGGGCGGGAAGCTTCGCACGCTGCGGAGACGCGGGTGCAGGTCAACTCTGCGGCTAGACTGGCGCGCGTGCCGGAGGAGCTGCCCGCCGAGTTGACCCGCCAGGAGCAGGAGATCCTGCGGCTGCGCGACCTCCTGATCGCCAAGGATGCCGAACTCGGCGCCGCCAAGGGCAGGCTCGCCGAGATCGAGGAACGGGCGGCGCGGCTGACCAACATCGCGACGCGGATCGAACGCCGCCTGCCCGGCTTCGGCAAGCTGCTCGGCACTGCGGTGCGGATGCTGCGCAGCCAGCGGCCCTAGCCGGAGAGCCGTGGCCGCCCCGCGCTTCTCGATCCTCACGCCCGTCTACGAGACGCCGGCACCGATCTTGGCGAAGATGCTGCGCTCGGTGCGGCGACAGGGATTGCGCGACTGGGAGCTCTGCCTTGTCGACGACGGCTCCCTCCAGCCCCATGTGCGGCAGGCCCTCGCCCGGGCGGCGGCCGGGGACGCGCGGATCAAGGTCGCCCACCGCGCCGAGAACGGCGGCATCGTCGCCGCCTCCAACGACGCGCTCGCGATGGCGAGCGGTGAGTTCGTCGCCCTGCTCGATCACGACGACGAGCTGCACCCCGAAGCGCTCGGGCAGGTCGCCGCGGCGATCGACGCCGAGCCGGAAGCCGACTACGTCTACACCGACGAGGACAAGATCGACCTGCGCAACCACCACTCGGCGCCCTTCTTCAAGCCCGACTGGTCGCCGGAGCGGCTGCGCGCCCAGATGTACACGTGCCATCTCAGCGTCCTGCGCCGGAGGCTGGTCGAGGAGGTCGGCGGCTTCGACGAGGAGTTCCACGGCTCCCAGGACTGGGACCTAATCCTGCGCGTCACCGAGCGGGCCCGCAAGGTCGTGCACGTGCCGCGCGTTCTCTACCACTGGCGCCTGCTCGAGACCTCGGCGGCGAGCGCCGCCGAGGCGAAGCCGTGGGCATTCGAGGCCGGGCGGCGCGCCGTGCAGGCGCACTGCGAGCGGATCGGGCTGGCGGCCGAGGTCGAGCAGAATCCCGCCGACCCGGGCGTCCTACACCTGCGGCCGCGCCTGCGGCGCCAACCGAAGGTCAGCATCGTGATTCCCACCGGCGGCCAGGTCCGCGACGTGCGCTTCGAGCCGGAGGTGCTGGTCGTCCACTGCGTGCGCAGCATCGTTGCGACGTCGACCTACGAGAACTACGAGATCGTCGTCGTGATCGACGACGGGATCGAGCCGGACGTCCTCGACCAGCTGGGCGAGATCGCCGGCAAGCGGCTGCGCGTGGTGCGCTTCGAGGGCGAGTTCGACTTCGCCAAGAAGATCAACTTGGGCGCGGTCGCCAGCGACGGCGAGCATCTGCTGCTGCTCAATGACGACATGGAGGTGATCACGCCCGAGTGGCTGGAGCGGATGGTCATGTACTCCGAGCAGGAGGGCGTCGGCGCGGTCGGCGCCAAGCTGCTTTGGAGCGACGGCCGCCTCCAGCACGTCGGCCTCAACTTCGACCACGGCCTGCCCGGCCACCTCTACCGCGGCTTCGCGGGCGACTTCCGCGGCTACATGAACGCGGTCCTGATCGCCCGCAACTGCCTCGCGGTGACCGGCGCCTGCCTGATGACCCGCCGCGAGGTATTCGAGGAGCTCGGCGGCCTCAGCACCCGCTTCCCGGTCAACTTCAACGACGTCGACTACTGCCTCAAGGCATACGCGAGCGGCCGCCGGATCGTCTACGACCCCGACGCCGAGCTCTACCACTTCGAGTCCTCCAGCCGCGAGGCAGAGGTCGCCGAATGGGAGTTCAACCGCCTCGTCGAGCGCTGGCGCGCCTTCGCCGACCCCGACCCCTACGGCAATCCGTACCTGCTGCGCGGCCAGCCGCGCATCACGTCCCAGTTCGCCTGGGCACGCCGCCGGCCGAGGCTGCCTTTGCCGGCGCGACGCCGATCCGGTAGTCCCCGCGACTGAGCGTGTGCTCCAGCCATACGTAGAGGACGATGAAGAGGTAGCGGCTGCCCATCTCCTTCATCGCCAGCTTCGCCTGGCCGGTGGTGCGGTTGGTCCAAGAGGTCGGGATGACCGCGTAGGAGTGACCGCGGACGATCGCCTTCAGCGGCATCTCGACGGTTAGGTTGAAGTGTTTGGAGAGCAGCGGCTGGATCGTCTCGACGACCTCGCGGCGGTAGCCCTTGAAGGCGTTGGTCGTGTCGTTGTAGCGGTGGCGGAAGAGGATGCGGATGAATTGGTTGGCGAGCCGGTTGATGACCAGCTTCAGCCAGGGGTAGTCGCGGACCTCGGCGCCGGGGAGGAAGCGCGAGCCGAAGGCGCAGTCCCAGCCCTCCTCGAACAGCCGGTAGTAGGCGGCGATGTCCTCGGGGTCGTCGGAGGCGTCGGCCATCGAGATCACGACGGCGTCCCCCTCGAAGACGTCGAGGCCGGCCCGGATCGCCATCCCGAAGCCTTTTTCGTAGTGGGAGCGGTGACAGCGCACGCGCGGGTTGGCGGCGCCGATCGCCTCGACCGCCGCCGCGGTCGTGTCCTCGCTGCCGTCGTCGACGACGACCACCTCGTAGTCGATCCCCTCCCGCTCGAGCACCCGGACGACGCCGTCGACGGTCTTGCCGACCGACCCCTCCTCGTTCTGGGCCGGGATGACGACAGAGAGCTTCACGCCGGCGTCGCCGTCCAACGCTCGACGTTCTGCTCGTACATCTGGCGCAGGATCGCCTCGACGTCATAGCGCAGCGTCCAGTCCGGATAGTCGGCTTCGAACGGCGCCAGGTCGGAGATCCACCAGCGGTGGTCGCCGATCCGCGGCTCCTCGCCCATCTCCCAGTCGAGCTCGCGCCCGGCGATCCGCTCGCAGATCTCGATTGCCTCGAGCATCGAGCAGTTGGAGAAGCGGCCGCCGCCGATGTTGTAGACGGCGCCGGGCCGCGGAGCGCGGCGGTAGGCGTCGAAGGCGGCGATCAGGTCGGCGCTGTGGATGTTGTCGCGGACCTGCTTGCCCTCGTAGCCGAAGACGGTGTAGGGCGTGCCGGTGACGACGCACTTCATCAGGTAGGCGAGGAAGCCGTGCAGCTTGGCGCCGGCGTGCTGCGGCCCGGTCAGGCAGCCGCCCCGGAAGCAGACGGTCGGCATCTCGAAGTAGCGCCCGTACTCCTGCACGAGCAGGTCAGCCGCCGCCTTCGAGACGCCGAACAGCGAGTGGGTCGAGGCGTCGATCGACATTGAGGTGTCGATCCCCTTGAAGTACTCGTGGGACTCGGGCAGCTCCAGCCGCTTCTCGAGGTTCCGCAGCGGCAGCCGGTTCGGGGTGTCGCCGTAGACCTTGTTGGTCGAGCAGAAGACGAAGGGCGCGTCGGGGCAGTGGGCGCGCGCCGCCTCGAGCAGGTTGAGCGTGCCGTTGGCGTTGACGCCGAAGTCGGTCTGCGGGTCGCTCGCCGCCCAGTCATGGGAGGGCTGCGCCGCAGTATGGACGATTAGCTCGATCGCGCCGGCGTGCTCGCAGAAGATGCGATCGACCGCGTCGCGGTCGCGGATGTCGGCCTCCTCGCTGCGGAAGGCTTCGTGGGTCGAGGCGAGCCGCTCGGTGACGTGGGACGTCGACGCCTCGGGCCCGAAGAAACGGGCGCGCATGTCGTTCTCGATCCCGACCACGTCGAAGCCGGCGGCGACGAAGTGGCCGACAGCCTCCGAGCCGATCAGACCTCCCGACCCCGTGACGATCGCAACCGGCATTCGCGTCTACTCCTTCTCCCCCGCGGGGGTGTCGATTTTCAGCGCCGCGGCGATCCGCTCCTCGTCACTGGCGATCCAGGCGTGGATGTCGGCGAGGACCTGCTCCGCGCTTCGCCGCGGGCGCCACTCGTCAAGGCCGAACAGTCTTGCGCAGTCGGAGATGTAGACGGGGACGTCGCCCTGCCTGGTCTCCGTCACCGGCTCGATCGGCACCTCGTTGCCGGTCAGCTGCTGGCAGATCGCCGTCGTCTCACGCAGCGAGAGGCTGCACTCGCGGCCGCCGCCGACGTTGACGACCCGCCCGTCCCACTCCGCCGGCGCCAGCAGCTGACGCTCGACCAGGTCGACGAGGTCCTCGACGTGAAGCAGGTCGCGCACCTGCTTGCCCTGGCCGCCGAAGCCGATGTAGGAGAGCGGCCGCCGGAAGTGGTGGGCGAGCATCCAGTGCGTGAAGACGCCCTGGTCGACCTTGCCCATCTGCCAGGGGCCGGCGATCACCCCGCAGCGGTCGACGACCGCGCGGATTCCGAAGCCGGCCCGGTACTCCTCGATCAGCAGCTCGGCCGCGAGCTTGGTCGTGCCGTAGAGCGTGCGGGCGCCAGCCAGCGGGAAGCTCTCGGAGATGCCGGCCGCCGAGGCGCCCGGCACCGGCTGCTCGTCGGCCAGCTCAAAGCGCGTTTCGGCCTCCTCCAGGGCCAGCTCGAGCTGCGGCGCCACCGGGTAGACGCGGCTGGTCGAGAGGAAGAGGAAGAAGGCGCCGGAGCGCCGCGCCGCCTCGAGGCAGTTGTAGGCGCCGGTGAGGTTGGTGTGGACGAGGTAAGAGGTGTCGCCGTCGACGCCCGACATCACCGACGGCTCGGCCGAGCACTCGATCAGCGCGTCGAGCGAGCCGAAGCGCGCCAGGTCGTCGAACTCGCGCACGTCGCCCCTGACGAACTCGACCCCGGCCGCCTCGAGCCGCGGCAGGTTCAGCTCCGAGCCGCGCCGGTAAAGGTTGTCGAGCGCGACGAGCTCCCACTCGGGATGGCGGGCGGCCAGCGACAGCGCGAGGTTGGAGCCGACGAAGCCGGCCCCGCCGGTGACGAGAACGCGACTCAAGCCGGGGCGCCTCCCTCGCCTCGCCGGCGGCCAACCAGCAGCAGGGAGCCGCCCGCGGGCAGGTCGATCCCGCGGGCGATCGCCGCGCACTCGATCCGCAGCAGGCGCTCGAGCAGGCGGTTGGCCGGTTCCGGCGGCACCAGCTCGGCGACCGGGTCGTAGACCCGCGTCGAGCGCCGCTGGCGCCAGCGGGCGGCGGCCATCAGCGGCAGCAGCGACATCACGAAGGAGGTCGTTCGCAGCACCTCGAAGCCGGTCGCCTCGACCCGCTCGACGAGCTCGCGGCGGCGATAGCGGCGCACATGGTGGGCGTGCTCGTCGGCGTCGCTCCAGAGACTGGGGTGCTGCGGCACCGTGACGACCAGGTGGCCACCGGGACGCAGCGCCTGGCGCAGGCCGCGCAGCACCCCGACGTCGTCGTCGATGTGCTCGAGCACGTCGAAGGCGCCGACAAGGTCGAACTCTCCCTCGTAGGGCATCTCGCGCGCGTCCAGCTCGACCAGCTCGGCGCCGGGGACGCGGCGGCGAGCGTGCTCGAACGCCTCGCCGAACAGCTCGCTGCCGGTCACCTCCAGCCCGCACTCCTCGGCGAGCGCGCGCAGCACGTAGCCCGTGCCGCAACCGATCTCGAGAAAGCGGTCGCCGGGCCTCGCCAGCCCCGAGACGGTCTGGACGAGCAACCGGTTCCTCGCGCGAAACCAGAAGCTTTCGTCCTCGACCGCGGCGAGCCGCCCGAAGAGCTGCGCGTCATATCCTCCTGCCACGGGTGACGAATCCACTGCAGGCAAGCATTTCATCTCGGGGGGGCTCAACCGCGAATGGGGCCGGGGGCACCGCCCCCTCGATCTCGGTCGTCGTCCCCGTCTTCAACGGCTCGGCGACGCTCGAGGAGCTGGCCCAGCGCTGCCGCGCCGTGCTGAGCGAGTGCGCGTCGAGCTACGAGCTGGTCATGGTCGACGACGGCAGCAGCGATGCCAGCTGGGACACGATCGAGCGGCTCGCCGCCGCCGACCCGGCCGTCAGGGGCGTCCGCCTCGCGCGCAACTACGGCCAGCACAACGCGCTGCTGGCTGGTATTCGCGCAGCCCGCAACGAGCTGGTCGCGACGATCGACGACGACCTCCAGAATCCGCCAGAGGAGATCCCAACCCTGCTGACGGCACTCGACGCCGACGTCGACGTCGTCTACGGCGAACCGGTCGCGAAGCGGCAGGGTCTGGGCCGGCGCCTCGCTACCCAGGTAGTAGTGCGGGCGCTGCGTGTGCTCGGCGGCCGCACCGCGCCGATGGTCAGCGCCTTCCGCGTCTTCCGCACCGAAGTCCGCGACGGCTTCGCCGACTACACCGGGCCCGACGTATCGATCGACGGGCTGCTGACCTGGCGCACCGACCGCTTCGTCGCCGTCCCGGTGCGCCACGACCCGCGCGCCCACGGCTCCTCGAACTACTCGCTGCTGAAGCTGATCAAGCACGCGCTGACGATGATCACCGCCTTCAGCACGAGACCTTTGCACCTCGCCAGTGGGCTCGGTTTCCTGGTCATCCTCTTTGGCGTCTTCGTCCTCGCCTACGTCTTGGTCCGCTTCGTGGTCGACGGCGGCAGCGTCCCCGGCTTCCCCTTCCTCGCCTCGATCATCTCGATCTTCTCCGGCGCCCAGCTCTTTGCGATTGGGGTGATCGGCGAGTACCTCGCCCGCGTCCACGTTCGCGTCATGTCGAGGCCGAGCTACGCCGTGCAGACGACGGTCGGTGGCGGGGAGGCACCCGCGACCTCGCGGGACGGGACGAGCCCCCCCGGGACGAGTGCGGACGCGGCGAGCGGCGACCGCGAGCCGCCGCCGTGCGAGGTCCTCGACTGGGATACGGAGCTCTGGGGCTTTCCGGTCGCGCGGGTGCTCGCCGAGCGGCTCGACCAGGACGAGGCGCGGCGCATCGCCGCATGGGGCGACCAGGCGGGGGTTCGTTGCACCTTCCTGCTCGCCGGCGCCGACGACGGTGAGACCGCCGAGGCGGCCCGGGCGGTCGGCTTCTGGCCGGTCGACAGCCGCGTCACCCTGCGCCGCGAGCCGGGTGCGGCCCCCCGGGACGGCGGCGCGGGTGGCGACGCCGTCGAGGTGCGCCTCGCCGGCGAGGCCGATCGGGCGGCGCTGACCGCCCTGGCGCGCGAGGCCCACACCGACACGCGCTTCTTCTTCGACCGTGGCTTCCCCCGCGAGGGGGCCGAAGAGCTCTACGAGCGCTGGCTCGCTCGCGGCTTCGAAAGCCCCGAGCGCGAGGTATTGGTCGCCGATCGGCGCGGTGAGGCGGTCGGTTACGTGATCGTCAGCATCGACCCGCCCGCGATCGAGCTGATCGCGGTCGCCCAGGCCGCGCGCGGCGAGGGGGTCGGCCGGGCGCTAGTCGCCGCCGTGATCGACCGTTACCCCGACTCGCCGGTCACCGTCGTCACGCAGGGCCGCAACGTGGCGGCGCTGCGCCTCTACGAGGCCGCCGGGTTTCGGGTGACCTCCTCCCAAGCCTGGTATCACCGATGGAGTTGAGCCAGCCGGGCACGCCGCCCCGCGAGGGCGACGAGGCCCGAGCCGCGATCCCCTTCAACCGCGCCGCCCGGGCGGGCGACGAGCACCGCAACATCGAGCTGGCGATCAAGGGCGGCCACCTGGCTGCCGATGGGCCGTTCACGGAGCGCTGCGGCGAGATCCTCGCCGAGCTTCTCGGCTCGCCGGTCCTGCTCGTCCATTCGTGCACGGCGGCATTGGAGATCGCCGCGATCCTCGCCGAGATCGGCCCCGGCGACGAGGTGATCATGCCCTCCTACACCTTCGTCTCCACCGCCAACGCCTTCGTCCTGCGCGGCGCGACGCCAGTCTTCGTCGACGTCCGCCCCGGCACCCTGAACATCGACCCCGACGCTGCAGCGGCGGCGGTCGGGCCGCGGACCAAGGCCATCGCGCCCGTCCACTACGCCGGCGTCGGCTGCGAGATGTCCTCCCTCTGCGCGCTGGCCGCCGAGCGCGACCTCTTCGTGATCGAGGACGCCGCACAGGGGCTCCACGCGGCCCTCGACGGCAGGCCGCTGGGCACCTTCGGCCAGCTCGGGGCGCTCAGCTTCCACGAGACCAAGAACGTCACCTGCGGCGAGGGCGGGGCGCTGATCGTCAACGACGAGGCGCTGATGGAGAGGGCCGAGATCCTGCGCGAGAAGGGCACCGACCGCAGCAAGTTCTTCCGCGGCCAGGTCGACAAGTACACCTGGGTGGACGTCGGCTCCTCCTACGCGCTCAGCGAGCTCGGCGCCGCCTTCCTCAAGTCCCAGCTCGACGCGGCCGAGCGGCTGACGGCGCGACGGCTGGAGATCTGGGCCGCCTACCACGCGGCGTTCGAAGGCCTCGAGGGCGAGGGCCGGCTGCGCCGTCCCACCGTCCCAGAGTCGTGCGCCCACAACGCGCACATGTACTACCTCGTGATGCGCAGCCGAGACGACCGGGAAGCGCTGATCGCCCACCTGCGTGAGCTGGGCATCCATGCGGTCTTCCACTACGTCCCGCTGCACAGCTCCCCGGCGGGGCTGCGCTACGGCCGCACGCCAGCACCGCTGCCCGTGACCGACGAGCTCAGCGGCCGCCTCGTGCGGCTGCCGCTCTGGGCCGACATGGACGACGCCGACGTGCGGCGGGTGGTCGACGGCGTGCTTGCCTTCGCCGGATCGCCCGGCGGCGCCGACTAGCCGGCCGAGGCGCCCTCGCGCGGCAGCAGGAACTGGAAGTCGCCGACCTGCTCGACCGGTCGGAAGTTGCGAACGAGATAGCGCACGAGGGGACGGCCCGCCGGCGAGCGTCCCTGCAGCCAGGCTTCCGCCTGCGGGTCGTTGCGGATCGCGCAAGGCCGTCTCGACGCCCGGAAGCCGGCGACCGCCTCGCGTTGCTGCTCGTCGTTCAGCATCACCATCCACGGCCCCGGCAGCTGCGGGCGCGGCGCCCCC
>DATABM010000045.1:0-18614 GCA_036259555.1 Solirubrobacterales bacterium | reverse complement strand
CTCGCGTGCGGAGCACGCCACGCTCCCTGCGTCCTTGATCTGCTTGGTCGCGCGCCCTCAGGACACCCTGTGCCGGTCGACGATCCGACCGAAGTCGGTGCCGGCCGGAAGCGTGCCGAAGGCGTGGCCCCAGTCGCCCGAGAGGCGGGAGGCGCAGAAGGCATCGGCGACGGCCGGGTCGCCGTAGCGGACGAGCAGTGACGCCTGCAGGGCGAGCGCCATGCGCTCGACCACGGTGCGGGCGCGGGCCTGAATCGTCTCGACGTCGCCCGGGATCTGCGTGCGCAGCGCGCTCACGTAGGCGTCGAGGCGCGGCTCGGTCCCCGCCCCCGCCAGCACTTCGGCGAAGAACGCCTCTACGGAAGCCGGGTTCTTGACCATCGCCCGCAGCACGTCGAGGCACTGGACGTTGCCCGACCCCTCCCAGATCGACCCCAGCGGGCTCTCGCGGAACAGGCGCGGCAGTCCGGACTCCTCGACGTAGCCGTTTCCTCCGAGGCACTCGAGGCACTCGACCGCATGCCAGGGCGCCCGCTTGCAGAGCCAGTACTTGAGCACCGCGTTGGCGAGGCGGCGGAACTCGAACGCCTCGTTGTCGCCAGCGGCCGCCTCGTCGTAGGCGCGGGCGAGCCGCATCGCCGCGACGGTCGCCGCTTCGGACTCGACGCAGAGGTCGGCGAGGACGTTTCGCATCAGCGGCTGGTCGATCAGCTCGGCGCCGAAGGCCGAGCGGTGAGCGGTGTGATGGAGGGCCTGGACGAGGCCGGCCCGCATCCCGGTGGCCGCCCCGATCGCGCAGTCGAGCCGCGTGTGGTTGACCATCTCGATGATCGTCGGCACGCCGCGCCCCTCCTCGCCGACCATCCGCGCCCAGGCGCCGCGCAGCTCGATCTCGCTGGAGGCGTTCGAGCGGTTGCCAAGCTTTTCCTTGAGCCGTTGAATGTGAAAGGCGTTGCGCTCCCCGTCGGGCGTCCAGCGGGGCAGCAGGAAGCAGGAGATGCCGGAGTCGGTTTGGGCGAGGACGAGGAAGGCGTCGCACATCGGCGCCGAGCAGAACCACTTGTGCCCGACCAGCTCGTACTCCTCCCCCGGCCCACCCCCGTTCAGTGGGTGGGCGACGGTCGTGTTGGCCCGCACGTCGGAGCCGCCCTGCTTCTCGGTCATCGCCATCCCGCAAAGGGCGCCCCGCTTGCGGTCGGCCGGCAGCGAGCGCTCGTCGTAGTCGAGCGATCCGAAGCGCGCCTCCCACTCGGCGGCCAGCTCCGGCTGCTTGCGCAGTGCCGGGATCGCCGAGTAGGTCATCGAGATCGGACAACCGACGCCGCTCTCGGCCTGCATCAAAAGCATGAACTTGGCGGCGCGCGCGACGTGCGCCCCGGGCCCGGGCTCGCTCCAGGGCGAGGAGTGCAGGCCGTGACCGACGCCGATCCGCATCAGTTCGTGCCAAGAGGTGTCGAACTCGACCTCGTCGACGCGGTGGCCGTAACGGTCGTGGGTGCGCAGCTTCGGCACCTTCTCGTTGGCCTCGAAGCCCCAGCGGATCGTCTGCCGCGAGCCGCAGATCGCCCCGAGCTCGCGCGCTTCGCCCTCGGCCCACTCCGCCCCCTCGCGGCGCAGCGCCTCGGTCAGCGGGCGATCGGCGTCGAACGGGTTGTAGTCCTCCAGCGGCGGTGGCTGGTTGAACACCTCGTGGGTCTGTGCGCCACGGCGCTCGACGGTGGCCATCGACTCGATTGTCGCATCGATAGCATCGCCGCGCCGATGCCAGACAGGATCAAAGTCGCGAACCCGGTCGTCGAGCTCGACGGCGACGAGATGACGCGGATCATCTGGGCCTTCATCAAGGAGCAGCTGATCCTGCCCTACCTCGACGTCGACCTCGTGTACTTCGACCTCGGCATCGAGAGCCGCGACGTGACCGAAGACCGGATCACCGTCGAAGCGGCGGAGGCGATCAAAGCGCATGGCGTCGGCGTCAAGTGCGCGACCATCACTCCCGACGAGGCTCGAGTCGAGGAGTTCGGCCTCAAGGAGATGTACCGCTCGCCGAACGGGACGATTCGCAACATCCTCGGCGGGGTCATCTTTCGCGAGCCAATCGTCATCTCCAACATCCCGCGGCTCGTGCCGGGCTGGAAGAAGCCGATCGTGATCGGCCGCCACGCCTTCGGAGATCAGTACCGGGCAAGTGACATGGTGGTACCCGGTGAAGGCACTCTCACCCTTACGTATGCGCCCAAGGACGGCGGCGAGCCGACCGAGCTGGAGGTCTACGACTTCCCCGAGGGCGGTGGGATCGCAATGGCGATGTACAACCGCGACGACTCGATTCGCGACTTCGCCCGCGCCTCGATGCGCTATGGCTTGGATCGCGGCTTTCCCGTCTACCTCTCGACCAAGAACACGATCCTCAAGCGCTACGACGGCCGCTTCAAGGACCTCTTCGCGGAGGTGTACGAGAACGAGTTCAGGACCGACTTCGAGGCAAAGGGCCTTAGCTACGAACACCGCTTGATCGACGACATGGTCGCCGCCTCGCTGAAGTGGGAAGGCGGTTATGTGTGGGCCTGCAAGAACTACGACGGCGATGTCCAATCCGACACCGTCGCCCAGGGGTTCGGCTCGCTCGGCTTGATGACCAGCGTCCTGATGAGCCCCGACGGCAAGACGGTCGAGGCGGAGGCGGCGCACGGAACGGTTACGCGCCACTACCGCCAGCACCAGCAGGGCAAGCCGACCTCGACGAATCCGATCGCGTCGATCTTCGCCTGGACCCGGGCGCTGGCCGCCCGCGGTCGCCTCGACGAGACGCCGGAGGTGTCTCGGTTCGCCGAGACGCTCGAGCGGGTCTGCGTCGAGACGGTGGAAAGCGGCAAGATGACCAAAGACCTGGCGCTCTTGGTCGGCGGCGACCAGGGCTACCTGACCACCCAGGAGTTCCTCGGCGCGATCGACGAGCGTCTGCAAGAGGCGATGGCGTAAGGCATTTACGCCATTGCTCGAACCACGACTTCAGGAGAGACGAACATAGTGAGCACCCCCGTCAAAGTCACCGTCACCGGCGCCGCAGGCCAGATCGGCTACGCGCTGCTGTTCAGGATCGCCAGCGGCGAGATGCTCGGGCCCGACACGCCGGTCGAGTTGAGTCTGCTCGAGATCCCACAAGCGGCGAAGGCAGCCGAGGGGACCGCCATGGAGCTCGACGACTGCGCCTTCCCGCTGCTGCGCCGCGTCGACATCTTCGACGACCCCAGGGCGGCCTTCGACGGTTGCAACGTCGCCCTGCTCGTCGGTGCCCGGCCGCGCGGGCCGGGCATGGAGCGCTCGGACCTGCTCGAGGCCAACGGCGGCATCTTCAAGCCGCAGGGCGAAGCGATCGCCGCCGGGGCCGCCGAGGACGTGCGCGTCCTCGTGGTGGGCAACCCGGCGAACACCAACTGCCTGATCGCGATGTCGAACGCCGACGGAGTGCCGCGCCAACGGTTCACGGCGATGATGCGGCTCGACCACAATCGCGCCAAGACGCAGCTTGCGAACAAGCTCGGCAAGCCCGTCTCGAGCGTCACCAACATGACCGTCTGGGGCAACCACTCGACCACTCAGTACCCCGACCTGGTCAACGCCAGGGTGGACGGGGAGAACGCCTGGGACGCCGTTGACGACGAGGCGTGGGTCGGCGACGAATTCATCCCGCGGGTCGCCAAGCGGGGTGCCGAGATCATCGACGCCCGTGGTGCCTCCAGCGCCGCCTCGGCGGCCAATGCCGCAATCGACCACGTTCGAGACTGGGTGCTCGGCACGCCGGACGGTGACTGGGTCTCGATGGGCGTGCCGTCCAGCGGCGCCTACGGGATCGAGGAGGGCGTCGTTGCCGGGCACCCCTGCCGCTGCGCGAACGGCGAGTGGGAGATCGTCGAGGGGCTTGCGGTTCCCGACTTCTCGCGCGGCCGGATCGACGCCAGCATCGCCGAGCTACGCGAGGAGCGAGACGCAGTCGCTGGGTTGGGCCTGCTCTAGGCCGATCGGGTCGAACGAAAGAGGCCGGCCCGCCGGGCCGGCCTCTTGGAAGTCCGAGGGATGAGAAAGCTCGCTAGGAGCTCTTGCCGGTGGGGTGGTACTGCCGGCCTTTCTTGCTGACGCGTCCCTCTTTCTCGAGTTCACCCAGTACTCGATAGAGGTAGTTGGGTTTTATCTTCATCGTCTTGGCGATCTCCGAAGCGGAGATACCCGGACTGCTTTCGACGAGCTGAACCGCTTGATCGGCTCGGGTTCCCTGACGGCGACGGCGGCGGCGACGGGGAGCGCCCGTGGTGCTCGAGGCGGCTTTCGCGCCCGAACCGCGTGGACGACCGGGGCGGCGACCGGGGCGACCTTTGCCCCCCACGCCGAGGAGCTGCTCGATTTCCTTACGCTCGGCGTCGAGCTCGGCGAGTCGCTCCCGCAGGCGGTCCCTGAACTCGTCGAGTACGTGAGTCGTGCGTGGCATCTCTTTCCTTTCAATCGGTATCGCGTAGCGCACCGGAGACTGGTAAGCACATCATTGCGAACTGGAGTGTCTCACACAGTGGGAATCCTCATACCTCCGTATGGCCATGAACGATAGTTGGCCCAGCGATGGGATTGCCAGCAAGAACATGTTGTGGGCCTTTGCTTCGGTGGCAAAAGCGGCGACCGCCCATGAAGGACATACGAGTTGACGCTCCGGGTGATGTGTGGCGAAGGAATTCGTACCCGTCCACCCCGCGACACAGTGGGGACCTGAGATCCGCGGAGCTCGAGATCGCTTGCGCCAGTGCGCCGGCCTAGCGGCGGCGCTTGCGCGGCAAGGTGCCGAAGACCGCGTCCCAGACGGGCGAGGAGACGCCGTAGCCGAAGCGGTGGTCCTGGAAGTGATGGCGCATGTGCTGCTCGCGCAGCCGCTTGCCGAGCTTCGACCTCGGGACGAAGTGGTGGACGTAGTAGTGGGTGTAGTCGTAGACGAGGTAGCCGGCGATCAGCCCGGCGAAGACCGGATAGGCGGCAGGGGTGCCGAAGATCAGCGCGAAGGCGGCGAAGAAGAGGGCCGCCAGAGGAATCGAGACGGCCGGGGGCATGACCAGGCGCAGCTTGTCGTTCGGGTGGTCGTGATGGATGCCGTGGATGATGAAGTGCATCCGCCGCCCGAACGTGTTGTCCGGCTCCCAGTGGAAGACGAGCCGGTGGAGCCAGTACTCGGTCAGGGTCCAGATCCCGACGCCGCCCAGCGTGAGCAGGGCGAGCTCCCAGGCTGCAAGGCCGCGATCGGCGCCGAGCCACTCCATCGCGACGATCACAGGCACGAAGATGAGCGCCGGCACCGTTGGATGGACGCGGGAGAAGAAGTTGAGGAACTCGCTCTCGAAGAGCGGTGGGGAGGCGGCGAGATGCTCGCTGCGATCGGGACCGTCCACGGGCCGAATGGTAGCGGCGGCGGCCTCCGGGTTGGGGCCGAGAGCCCCTATGGGAAGGGCGAGCGCGACGGATACGGGTGCCCCCGCCGGCAGTTCCCAAACCCTTCCACGCGTCACTTCCTCGCAAGACGCGGGAACGATGTAACGGGTCTGTGTCAAGAAGGTTGCGCTTTGCGGGATTGAGCGTCACGGAGGCGTCACGGCGCTGCCAAGATGCCCGCCGATGCCGCGCAAGAAGAAACCGACCTGCGACGACTGCTACTTCCGCCAGCAGATGCTCTGCGCGCTCGAGGAGGACGGCCCCTGCGCCACCTTCCGCCCGAATCGGCCCGAGGGCCTGGTCCCGCCGCGGCAGCCGGTCCTGCTCATGCGCCCGCCGCGCTGGGCAACCCAGTCGGCCTGACCCGCCGGCCTTGCCCGCGCCGCCCTGTCGTCCTGACCGCCGGTCCTGCCCCGCGGCGCGGGTGGTTATGGTTTTCGCCCATGCCCGAGCGTGACCTTTTCGCCAATTTCGCCCGGATGCGGCGCGAGATGGACCAGATGCTGGGCGGCGCCTGGGGGCGCACCACCTATGTGAGCCGGCGAAGCACCGGCTTCTCTCCGAACGTCGACGTCTACTACTGCGGCGATCCTCAACGGGCGGTGGTCAAGGTGGACCTCGCGGGGGTCGATCTAGACGAGGTCGGAATCGAGGTGAGCGGGCGGCAGCTGGCGATCGTCGGCGAGCGGCACGTGCAGGAGATCGAAGGGCGCGTCTACCAGCAGGTCGAGATCCCGTCCGGCCCGTTTCGGCGCGTCGTCGAGTTTCAGGTCGAGGTGGACGCAGACCAGGCGACCGCCACCTACGAGGACGGTGTGCTGCGCATCGACCTGCCGTTGCGCGATCCGGCCGAGACCGCGCGCCGCGTGCCGATAGGGCGCGACTGATGGAGGGCTCGCCGGCTCTCGAGATCGTCGAGTCGCCGCTCGACGCCGAGGACGCCATCCGCGCCAACCAGCCGCTTCCCGACGCGCTGCCGGTGCTGCCGCTGCGCGACACCGTGACCTTTCCCGAGACGCTGACCCCGCTGGCGGTAGGCCAGCCGCGCTCCATCAAGCTGGTCGACGACGTGCTCGGTGCCAACCGGATGCTCGCGATGGTCGCCTCGCGCGACCCCGATGAGGAGGAGCCCCGGGCAAGCGACCTCCACGAGGTCGGCGTGGTCGGCGTCGTCGCCCGCATGCTGAAAGTGCCCGACGGGACCCTGCGGATCCTCGTACAAGGGACGCAGCGGGTGCGGCTGGGACCGTACGTCGCCGAGGAGCCCTACCTCGTCGCCCGCATCGCCGAGCTGCCCGACCGGGTGACCGAGGGGCCCGAGCTGGAGGCGCTGACCCGCAATGTTCAGCGCACCTTCTCGGAGATCGTCGAGCACATTCCCTATCTGCCCGAGGAGCTGCAGATGGCGGTGGCGAACATCGAGGACCCGGCGGCGCTCGGCCATTTGATCGCCGGCGCGCTGCGCATCTCGACCGAGGAGAAGCAGGCGCTGCTCGAGGAGGTCGACGTCCGGGCTCGGCTGCGCCGCCTCTCTCAGATCCTCGCCCGCGAGCTCGAGGTCGTCCAGCTCGGATCGCAGATCCAGTCGCAGGTGCAGTCGGAGATCGACAAAGGCCAGCGCGAGTTCTTCCTGCGCCAGCAGCTGAAAGCCATCCAGGACGAGCTGGGGGAGGGCGACGAGCAGCAGGCCGAGGTCAACGAGCTGCGAGAGCGGATCGAAGCGACCGACCTGCCCGAGCACGCGCGCAAAGCGGCCGACCGCGAGCTTTCGCGTTTGGAGAAACTGCCGCCCGCTGCGGCAGAGCACGGCGTCATCCGCACCTACCTCGAGTGGCTCGTGGACCTGCCCTGGGGGAAGCACACCGAGGACAACCTCGACATCGCCCATGCCCGCGAGGTGCTCGACGCCGACCACTACGACCTGGAGAAGGTCAAGGACCGCATCCTCGAGTACCTGGCGGTGCGCACGCTGAAGCCGGACTCGCCGGGGCCGATCCTCTGCTTCGTCGGCCCGCCGGGGGTCGGCAAGACCAGCCTCGGCAAATCGATCGCGCGGGCGCTGGGCCGCGAGTTCGAGCGAATCTCGGTCGGCGGCGTCCGCGACGAGGCGGAGATCCGCGGCCACCGGCGCACCTACATCGGCGCGCTGCCGGGGACGATCATCCGGGCGCTCCGTGACGCAGGAACCAGCAACCCCGTGTTCATGATCGACGAGATCGACAAGATGGGCGCCGACTTCCGTGGCGACCCCGCCTCGGCGATGCTGGAGGTGCTCGACCCCGCTCAGAACGACTCCTTCCGCGATCACTACCTGGACCTCGAGTACGACCTCTCCGAGGTGATGTTCATCGCGACCGCGAACGTGCTCGACACGATTCCCGGCCCGCTCCAGGACCGGATGGAGACGATCGAGCTGGCCGGTTACACGCTGGAGGAGAAGCGCCACATCGCCCGCCGCTACCTGGTGCCGCGGCAGATCGAGGCCAACGGGCTGAAGCCTTCGCAGATCGAGTTCGCCGATCCCGCCATCACCGCGATAGTCGAGGAGTACACGCGCGAGGCGGGCGTGCGCAACCTGGAGCGCCAGATCGGCACCGTGTGCCGCAAAGTGGCGCGCGAGGTCGCCGAAGGCGGCGCGGACGGCAAGGTGAAGATCTCCGCCAAGCGGGCGCGCGAGCTGCTCGGCCGGCGCCGCTACTTCGCCGAGCAGCGACGGCGCACCAAGGACCCGGGCGTCGCGACCGGGCTGGCCTGGACGCCGACGGGGGGAGACGTCCTCTTCATAGAGGCGACCGCGATGCCCGGCTCCGGCAAGCTGACGATCACCGGGCAGCTCGGCGACGTGATGAAGGAGTCCGCGCAGGCGGCGCTCTCCTACGTGCGCGGCCACTGGCGCGAGGTGGCGGCCGACCTCGACGAGGACTGGTTCGCGGCGCACGACATCCACATCCACGTCCCGGCCGGCGCGGTGCCCAAGGACGGTCCATCGGCCGGCGTGGCGATGACGGTGGCGCTCTCCTCGCTGATCAGCGGTCGCCAGGTACGCAACGACGTCGCGATGACCGGCGAGGTGACCCTGACCGGCCAGGTGCTACCGGTCGGTGGGTTGAAGGAGAAGTCCCTGGCTGCACAGCGAGCCGGACTGGCCCGCGTGATCCTGCCGGAACGCAACGAGGGCGACATCGCCGAGATCCCCGAGCACGAGCGCAAGGACCTCGAGTTCGTCTACGTCGACGAGGTCTCCAAGGCGATCGAAGCAGCCCTCGCCTAAGCGATGGAGGCGGCGGGGGCGCTCGAGCGGGGTGGTTTCTGGACGTACCTGGAGGCCGTGCGCGGGGTGGTTCGCAGCCGCTCGCGCACCTTCTGGGTCGTCGCCGGCCTGACCCTGCTGGCGGCGGGGCTGCGCTTCGCGACGCTCGGTCTGCAGGCTTACCACCACGACGAGATCGTCACCGCGAGCCGCGTCCTGCGCGCCGATTTCTGGCATGCGATGGAAGCCGTCGGGTTCAGCGAGTCGGCGCCACCGCTCTACTACGCGTCGGCCTGGCTGTGGACGCAGGTGACCGGGACCGGCGAGTACGGCCTGCGCTCGCTGTCGGCACTCGCCGGCGT
Source organism: Solirubrobacterales bacterium (assembly GCA_036259555.1). Taxonomy (GTDB): domain Bacteria; phylum Actinomycetota; class Thermoleophilia; order Solirubrobacterales; family 70-9; genus VRUE01. The sequence continues at coordinate 9,533 of DATABM010000045.1, read as the reverse complement.
GGCGACCGTCCCCGTCGCTTACCTGATCGGCGCCGAGCTGCGCGACCGACGCGCGGGGATCGCAGCGGCGGCGCTCGTCGCGGTCAACCCGATGCTGCTCTGGTACTCGCAGGAGGCGCGCGCCTACGCCTTGTTGGCGCTGCTCACGTCGCTGTCGCTGCTGTTCTTTCTGCGCGCCCTCGGTCAGCCCCCCCGGGGACCCGCCGTTAGTTACGCACCCTATGCGTCCTCAACTAACGGCGGGTCCCGGAATCTGACGCTCTGGGGGGTGTTTTCGGGACTCGCGCTCGCGACCCACTACTTCGCCGTCTTCCCGATCGCCGCCGAGGCGGCGTGGCTGCTGCGGCGGCGGGGGCGGGAGGCCCTGCGCGGCCTCCTCGTCGTCGCAGGATTCGCGGCGGTCCTGGCGCCGCTGGCGATTCACCAGGCTTCCCTCAACCACGCCGAATGGATCGGCAACCACAGCCTCGGTCACCGCCTCTGGGAGATCGGCGTCGTCTTCACGGTCGGCGAGGTCGGCGACATCATCGCCCGGCCGGAGCGCCCGTACCTGGCTCTCGTTCCGGTCGCCGCGATCCTTGCCCTGCTGGCGCTTCTGTGGGCGCGCGGCGAGCGGCGGGAGCGTCAAGCGGGCGGGCGGGTCCTGGCGATCGCCGCGGCGACCGTGGCGATACCGCTCGTCGTCGCGCTCGTCCTCCCAAGCAAGGACTACGTGCTGGCTCGCAACGTGCTGCCGGCGCTCGTCCCGTTGCTGGCGGCGGTCGGGATCGCGGCGACGCTCCGTCGCCCTCGTCGCGCCGGGGCGGTGCTCGGCGCGGCCCTGTTCGTCTACTCGCTCGGCTTCTGCGTCGCGACCAACCTGGCCCCTAGCCTGCAGCGGCCTGACTGGGATGCCGTCGCCGCCGAGATCGGCGAGCCGCAAGCGCCTCGCGCGATGGTCAGCTGGACGCTCGGCCATGCCTCGCTTCGCTACTACCTGTCGACGGGCTCCTTCCAAGCGCGCCCATCGGAAGGCTTCTCCTGGTACGTCCACGAGGTCGACTTCATCTCCGACGGTCGCGTGCCGCCGGTGCGCCAGGACCTGCTGGGCCCGCGCTTCCGCCAGGTCGGCTACGAGCGCGTCGGGCGACTGCACATCCGGCGCTACGCGCTGCCCGGCGACGATCTTGCCCGGTTGCGGCTCAAGCGGATCCGATCTGCGGATACGAACTTCCGCTCCAACGGAGTGTTGTTGGACGGGATCGGCGCTCCCTGACCGCTGCTCACCCCGCCCACCGCCACGGAAAGTGTTTGGGGCTATGCTCAGCGGGGAACCGGACGACCGAGCCCAGCGAGGAGATGGCATGAGCAAACCCAACGCGAGCAAGACCGCTGACCGCGCCACCGATCTCTACTCGGCCGCGCGCGCGAACCCCTATGTGCAGCGCCTGATCGAGGACGAAGAGCTGCGCGACAACCTGCGGGACGCGCTCGAAGCGGCGCGCGGCGCCTACTCGCGGGCGACCGGCAACGGCAAGGGCGCCGTCAAGGCGGTCACCAGCGACAAGAAGGTGCAGAAGGATCTGCGCACCGCCGCCGACAGTCTGCGCGAGGCATCCGAGCAGCTGCGGGCGCCGAAGCGGCGCAAGAAGGGCAAGCTGGGGCGGCTTTTCCTGCTCGCGATCGTCGGCGGCATCGTCGCGATGGTCGTCAGCGAGGACGTGCGCAAGAAGGTGCTCGACGCGCTCTTCGGTGCCGAGGAGGAGTTCGAGTACACCTCGACCACCAGCATCAACGGCGCCTGACCTGACGGCCTCGGGCGTCGTCATACGGCGTCCTCGGTCGGCTGGCTGCGGGTCGCGCACCCGCTGTGCGCTCCCCTTGCCAGCCTCCCTGCGTCCTTGTCTGACGACGCCCGAGGCTCGTCAGGCGGTAATAGACTGATTCGATGGAGGCCGCGACCAAAGAGCGTGAGCTGAGCGGCGAAAAGGCGCGCCGCATCATCGACGCGATGCGCGAGAGCGTTGCCAAGCGCGGCGCCGCCGGCTCGACCTTCGAGCACGTCGCCCGTGAGGCAGGCGTCAGCCGCGGGCTGCTCCACTACTACTTCGGCACCAAGGAGCGGCTACTGGTCGAGGTGGTCCGTCGCGACGCCGAGATCCGCGTCGCTCGGCTCGACGAGCCGCTTGGCCAGGCGGAGACCGTCGACGACGTGATCGACGTCCTGGTCGCCAGCCTCACCGACCTGATCGAGAACGAACCGGCCTTCTTCCTGCTGCTCTACGAGCTGTTCAGCGCCGGGCGGCGCAACCCCGACATCCGCCACGAGGTCGGCCAGCTCTTCGACCGCACCCGCTCCCACGTCGCCGAGGTCCTCCAGGCCAAGGAGCGGGAGGGAGTGCTCCGCCTCCGCTACGACGCGGAGGCGATCGTCGCCTACCTCTTCGCGGTGGGAGACGGCTTCGCGCTGCAGGCGCTCTCGGATCCGGATCGCGACATCGGCGCCGCACTTGCCGCAGGCGCCGCATCCGCCCGGTATCTGCTCGCCGGCGAGTGAGCGTCCTCACGAATATCCCTTCTCTGTAGAAGCGATTTTACGCCCTTGAGTCGCTGGGGACCGAGAAGCCCCTGGCAAGGCGGGCCGATGACAACGGGATCGAGACCCGTCCCGATCGCGGGTTCGAGACCCGACATGGGGGTTGCCGATTCCGCTTTCCAAGCGCCTAGACGGCCAGCCTGTGCCCGAGACCCCTGCAATTTGCGCCCGAGTTGCGCCCGATTCCCGCAAACGGCGGGTATACGATTTCTCAATGCAGCCGCTCCCCCAGTTGGCTGCACGGAGCCTCGGATGGAGGGATTCATTCGGGAAAGGAGAACGGCCTAGGAGCGCGCTACTGCTCGCGGTGGACCCGGAGGGGCGTTTGATTGGCTGAAGCCCCGGGCCTGCCACCCCGGCCTTCCCCTAGATGTTCCAGACCTAGGGAAGCGCCGGGCTAGGCCGACCTCCCCATTCAAGGATGGGGAGCGGCGGGAAACCGGTGCTCACGCACGTCCGATTTGCCTCTTCTGCGGCCGAGACCGCAAACTGCGACCTTTTCTCTGGTCGGAGAAGTCGCGCACATTTCCCATTGCGGCGTCCCGGGACGTTCGGGATCACTCAAAGTCGCTGTAGGGTACTCCTCGATTCTTTGCTAAGCCGCTGCTACGCGGGCACGACGGGGGAGTGAATTGGGGCACTACGCGACGGTTTACAGCATCTGCGTTCACAAGAGGAATAGACCGAAGGAGCGCTTGCCACTCGGGGCTATCTCCGAACAGCGACCCTACCTCGGCGACTTCTTTTCCGAAGTATTCGACCCGAACACCTTTGAGGTGGTCAGCAGCAACGCAGAACGGACGGTTGGCTGTGAGTACAGGCAGTTCGGGGGAGCAAATAACGACGATCTCCAGGTGATCTTCACGCCCGGTGAGCGAGGGGTTGATGCCTCGATTCTCGATCCGGAAGGCAACCCGGACTACAAACAGACGCCCGACCATACGCAGGTACTCCGGTCGGGATCGCTTTTCCGCCTGCCGCGAGAAGAGGAGTTTGGCTGGTGGGCCTGCCACGTGAACAACGGAAGAAGCTTCAAGACTCTTGTTCATAACCGATTGACGGAGCGGTTCAAACAGACTCTCCCGGAAGACTTGATGCTCAAGATCGCGCCCTGCGTCAACTCTGCCGCCTTAGAAGAAGCAGTAAAGAAAGACCGGCTCTTGAGCGCCAGCCTTTCCAAATACGAGCGCTCGCCCGATGTTGCGGAAGGCGGCGAATGGGTCCGCAACGACACCGCGCTTAAGTTGCGCCTGCACATCATTCCGGAGCGAGGGAAGAGGCTAGATCCGAGACTGGCGCTCGCCGCGATGAAAAGCAAATCCCTTGGAAATATTGTCGAGTTCGGAGGCATCAACTACGACACGGCGCAGTTCGAGGTCGAACTGGAGGGGGGTCAGCATCGCTCCTTCAAAATCGAGGCTCCAGACAGTGGGCACGCCTTCTCTGCGTTGATTGAGCCGGCACTTGACGGCAAACGGGTACCCGTAGACAGCAGCCTCTTTGACGAGCTAGGAAAGGTGCTGGCCGAGTTGGGATGAAAGCGAATCCCTGGAAACTGATTCAAGCGCACTACCGGACGCTGCGCGACGCACGAACCGACGAGGACCGCTGGCAGGACTATGCCCTTTTCTTAGGGGTCCCCACCCTTGTCTACGTGGGGTGCATCGTCATCGAAGTTCAGCTTCCAACCGAGGCCAGCGCCGGGCTACTCACGGCGACTGGCGTACTAGCTGCTTTCTTCTTCGGAGTCGTCCTGCAAATTGCGCAGAGGTCGATGGATCTTGCCACCGAGGCTCCGCCCCTCGACAAAGCGATGGTCTGGCAGATCGAATTTCTGCGTCAGATTGCCGCGAATGCTGGCTACGCCTGCCTGGTTAGCGTCGCCGGAGCCGTTGTTTTCCTCGCGGCCCTCGTGAGTACCGCGCCCCTTTTAGCGGTGATCTTCTCTTCGCTGGGACTTGCAATTGCGATCCACCTTGCCCTCCTCTTGTCGATGGTTCTGTCGCGTGTCTACGACCTCATCTCTCGGCGGCTAACCACCGCGCAGGTCGGAGGCGCGAAAGGAACCGGAACCGTCCATCCAATTGATTCCCGGCGCTCCGGCTCTGGGCAAAGGTGATCCGTCAAGCCCCTTGACAAATAGTATGGTGTCAAGTAGCTTTACACCATGCCACCGGCCAACCGCCACCAACCGCGTCGGGCCAAGTCCTCTGAATCGGACTACTCGGTCACTGAGTTCCTCGCGGACTTCCCCGACGACGCCGCGTGCCTAGAGCACTTGTGGCGCATGCGCTACTCGCCTGACGGCGAGCACGCCCACTGCCCGCGCTGCGGCTGCGAGCGCGTCTTCAAGCGCTACGCGACCAAGCAGCAGCGCCAGTCGTGGACCTGCACCGCCTGCGGCCTGCACGTCCATCCCACGGCAGGGACGATCTTCCACCGCTCTTCGACCTCGCTGCGGCTCTGGTTCCACGCCATGTACCTGATGACGAGCACTCGCTGCGGAATCTCTGCCAAACAGCTAGAGCGCGAGCTGGGCGTCCACTACAAGACCGCCTGGCGCATGTTCAACCGCATCCGCAACGAGCTGATGGACGGCGACGAATGGCCTCTGAAAGGCGATGTCGAGGTAGACGAGACCTCTTGGGGCGGGAAGCCGCGTCGAAAGATGACGCCTTCCGAAGGGGCCAAGTTCCGGGAGGCCAAGCCGACGATCATTGGAATGGTCGAGCGCGGCGGGCGCATCCGTCTGCGCGTGATCACGGGCCGCCGAGGCGAGCCGCTCAGTGGAGCGGTGCGGGCCAACGTCGACCCGACAGCGATCATCTTCACCGACGACTGGCGGCCCTACAAGGCGCTCTCGCGCGAGTATGCGGGCCATAGCGTGATCAATCACACGGCAGGCCTCTACGTAGAGGGCGAAATCCACACGAACACCATCGAGGGGTTCTTCGGCAACCTCAAGACGGGTATGCGCGGCACCTACAAGAAGGTCTCGCGCAAGTGGCTTCAGTCCTACCTTGACGAGTACGCCTGGCGCTACAACCAGCGCCATCGCGGCCAGCGCTCGATGTTCCATGCGCTGCTTGAGGAGGCGGCGAAGTGAGCGAGAAGGTGGTCCTCCAAGCGATCCGCCGCGCCGCCCGCAAGCGCGAGCGCGCCGACGAGGCAAAGCGCGAAGCGACCGAGGAGCTACGCCGCTACTGCCGCGAGGCGAGGGCGGCGAAGGTCCCCATCACTCGGATTGCTTCTGAGGCGGGTCTTTCTCGTCAGGGCGTTTACGACTTGCTGGGGGAGCGACCTTCCGCATAGCGGCGTCGAAGTCGCCTTGGCTGGGAACCGGGATCTCGAGCCCTTTATCGGTCTTCTGCTTGCGTCGCTCCTCAGCCATGTCCCTAGGCTAGCTGGCGGTCTCCTGCCGCTCGACCTCAAACCGCCGAAGGATGGTCACACCTGGAACCGGAACTTCGATGAAGCGTCCTTCCGTCGTCCTGGCGGGCGCCCAGACGATGCCGTCCATCAGGTCACCTGGCGGCACTTCGAGAGCACCGGCCAGCTTCGCCACCGTGTCGATCCGAGGGCAATTCTCTCCGCGCTCCAGGCAACCGATTTGAGTGCGGTGGAGCGAGGCCCGGAAGCCAAGCTCTTCCTGGGAGATACCCGCCGCCTTGCGACAGCGGACAAGGTTGTCGCCGAACCGCCGCGCAACGTCAGACATTGCTGAGGCGGTCGAAGTGAAGCGTGGCCAGCGTCGGCGCGACGGTCGCGCCGTCCATCCGCACCAACCCCGCAGCGGCCAAGTCGCGGACAGCCCGCGCCACGGCGTCGCCTTCTGCGAAGTCGTCGGGGTCCTCGCAGATCGCGGTTGCTATCTCGGCGAGCGTGAGACGCGTCGGGTCGAGCGCCACAACGTGCAACAGTACGGCTCGCTGGGTTCGTAGATCGTCGGCCAGCGGGTCGCCAGCCCCAATACCCTTGCTCTGCATGGGAAGCCTGCCTTCCTGTGCCAGGCCGGGGGCTGTTCCACCAGCGCCCCGGCCGCTTTTTCTCTTAGACAGGCGGGAAGCTAGGGCCGAAATCGGCCGTAAATCGCTTCTACAGAGAAGGGATATTCGTGAGCGTCCTCACAGACGCGAGTCGCTGGTCGCGAAAGGCTGGCTAACCAGCCAATGCACGACGCGATGCTCCGACTGGCGAAGTTCCTGGCACGCCGACGCCGCGTCGTCATCGTTGCCTGGGCCCTGGTCGTCCTTGCCTCGTTGCCGCTTGCGGCGAAGCAGACCGAGCATCTGACCGGTGGTGGCTTCGACGTTCCCGGCAGCGATTCGAAGGCGGTGGCGGAGGCGATGCAGGGTGTCTTCGAGACCGACGCCGGGGGCGTCGCCGTGCTGCTGCGCGCCGACGGTCGGGTCAGTGCCGCGGGGAGCGCCGCCGCGGTGCGGCGGGTCCGTCAAGAGGTCGCCGGGATCGACGGCATCGCCCTGCCGCCGTCGGTCGCTCGGCGCGGCGAGCAGCAGCTCCGTCGTAGCGGCGAGACCCTGCTCGCGCTCTCCAGCTCGGTCGCGCCCGACGAGCTGATCGACCCGGCGGTCGACCTGCGCGAAGGGCTCGACCCCGGCACGAGCGCCGGCGGCGTGACGCCCTACCTGGCCGGGCAGCCGACTGTCTGGGCGGGCATGCAGGAGCTGTCCAAGGAAGACCTCGCCAAGGCCGAGGCGGGCGGCTTCCCGATCGTCGCCCTGATCCTGCTCGTCGTCTTCGGCTCGCTGGCCGCCGCCGCGCTGCCGCTCAGCCTCGGCTTCGTCAGCGTGATTGTCACCGGGGCGCTGATCTGGTTCCTCTCTCAGCAGATGACCACCTCGGTCTTCGTCACCAACATGGCCTCGATGATCGGGATCGGCGTCGCCGTCGACTACTCGCTCTTCATCCTCGCCCGCTACCGCGAGGAGCGCCGCGCCGGTCGCGACTGCGACGAGGCTCGAGCCGAGGCCCTCGCGACCTCCGGCCTTGCCGTCGCCTTCTCCGGCATCGCGGTGATCGTCTCGTTGGCGGGCCTCTGGATGGTCGACAACCAAGCGTTGCGGTCGATGGCTCTCGGGGCGATGACCGTCGTCGCCGTCTCGATCCTCACCGCGACGACCCTGCTGCCGGCGCTGATTGGCGCCCTGGGCGACCGAGTGATGCCGGGCGGGGTCGTGGCGAAGGCATTGCATTTCGTGAAGCGACCTTTCGGTGGCGGCGGAGAGCCCGCCACCGCGCCTGCCGGGACTTTCTGGGATCGGTGGGCGCGTCGGATCATGGCGCGGCCGATCGCCGCCGCGACCGGCTCCGCGGCCGTCCTTCTCCTGCTCGCCTCGCCTGTCCTCTCGATGCAGACCGGCACCACCGCTCTGGAGCAGTTCCCCAAGGACAGCGACGTGCGGGTCGGCAACGAACTGGTCTCGCAGCAGCTCGGCGGCGGCGCCGATCCGATTCAGGTCGTCGCGACCTTCGATGGCGCCGTCGACCGCGGCGCGGTTGCGGAGTTCGGCCGCGACCTGCAACGGGAGCCGGGTGTCAGCGCGGTCGCGCCACCTCGATTCGCAGGCGACCAGGTCCTGATCGAGGCCACGTCGAAGGCGCCGAGCGACTCCGACGCCGCCACGGCCCTGGTCCAGCGCCTGCGCGACTCGTTCGTCCCGGCCAGTGCTCTCGCCGCCGGGGCGAGCGTCGACGTCGGTGGCGAAACGGCCCGTACCGACGACGTTCGCAACCAGATCTCCGGCTCCATCTGGAAGATCGTCGGCTTCGTCTTGGCGCTCAGCTTCGTCGTCCTGATGGTGATGCTGCGATCGCTGCTGCTGCCGCTGAAGGCGGTCCTGATGAACCTGCTTTCGATCGGCGCCGCCTTCGGCGTTCTCGTCGCCGTCTTCCAGTGGGGCTGGCTGGACGGGCTGCTCGGCTTCGAAAGCCTCGGCGCGCTCGACACGATCAACGTGCCGCTGATCTTCGCGATCGTCTTCGGCCTCTCGATGGACTACGAGGTCTTCCTGATGTCGCGGATCCGCGAGCGCTATCTCGCGCACGGCGACAACGAGCGGGCGGTGGCCGAAGGCCTCGCGTCGAGCGCCCGCACGATCTCCTCCGCGGCATTGATCATGAGCGCCGTCTTCGCCGTCTTCGTGCTCACCGGCGTGCCCTCGATCAAGGAGCTGGGCGTCGGCTGCGCCGTCGCGATCGCGCTCGACGCCACCCTCGTCCGCCTCGTCCTCGTCCCGGCAGCGATGAAGCTGATGGGACGCTGGAACTGGTGGATGCCCTCCTGGCTCGACCGAGCCCTGCCGCGGCTCAGCTTCGAGGACGGCGGCCCGAAGCCCGAGCCGGCCGAGGCCTGAGCCCGGGGCCGGGTACGATCAGGCGCATGGGAGCCGGAGAGGCCGTGCGCGTCGACGAGGACGTCGCCTTCGCGGGAGCCGCGAGGCAGGCCGAGCTGGTGCGCTCGGGCGAGGTCTCGCCGACCGAGCTCGTCCAGCTCTCCCTCGACCGGATCGCGCGACTCGACTCTGAGCTGAACGCCTTCCGCAAGGTCTTCGCTGAGAAGGCGCTGCTGGAAGCCAAGCAGGCGGAGGCGCGGCGGAGCGCCGGCGACGAGCGGCCGCTGCTGGGGGTGCCGATCGCGATCAAGGACGAAGTCGCCGTCGCCGGCGAGGTGACGACGAACGGCACCGACGCCTACACCGAGCCGGCCAAGGCCGACTCCGAGGTGGTGCGGCGGCTGCGCGAGGCCGGCGCGATCGTCGTCGGCCTGACGCTGCTGCCCGAGATGGCGATCTGCGGGTTCACCGAGTCGGCCACCTACGGCGTCACCCGCAACCCCTGGAACCCCCAGCGCACGCCGGGCGGCTCCAGCGGCGGCTCCGGCGCCGCCGTTGCGGCGGGCCTGGTCCCGGTCGCCTCGGCTGGCGACGGCGCCGGCTCG
>DATABM010000044.1:0-4086 GCA_036259555.1 Solirubrobacterales bacterium | reverse complement strand
GGGTGCTCAACTACCGGCGGGTCCGGCGCGGTCGACTCTCGGCGGGTCCGGCGCGGACGATCGGGCCGAGCCGCCCAGGTAGAGCTCGGCGACCTTCGGATCCTCGAGCAGGTCGCGGCCGCTTCCCTGGAAGCGGTTGCGCCCCAGCTCGAGGACGTAACCGCGGTCTGACATCGCGAGAGCCCGTCGGGCGTTCTGCTCGACCATCACCACGGTCACGCCTGACTCGTTGATCTCTCCCACCTGGGCGAAGATCTGCTCGACGAAGGCGGGGGCGAGGCCCGCGGAGGGCTCGTCCAGCAGCAGCACCTGCGGCTCGGGCATCAGCGCCCGCGCCATCGCCAGCATCTGGCGCTCGCCGCCGCTCATCGTCCCGGCCGCCTGCCGCCTCCGCTCGCCGAGCCGCGGAAACAGGCCGTACATCGCCTCGATCCGCTCCCGCGTTACCGCCCGGTCGAGCGAGCCGATCTCGAGGTTCTCCTCGACGGTCAGGCTGGGGAAGACGTTGTCGAGCTGCGGCACGTAGGCCATCCCGCGCCGCGCGATCGAGTGTGGCTGCAAGCCGGTCAGATCGTCGCCGCGCAGGAGCACCCGGCCCTGGCGCGGGCGCAGCAGGCCGAAGATCGCCTTGATCAGCGTCGACTTGCCGGCCCCGTTTGGGCCGACCAGCGTTGCGATCTCGCCTTCTCGGACCTCGAAGGAGACGCCGTTGAGGATGTCCACCTCGGGCACGTAGCCGGCGACCAGGTCCGCGGCGACGAGCAGGGCGCGGCCCGGGTCCGGCGAAGCCTCCGTCGACCTCTCCCGTGGCGTTGGGTGCAGGCCGCGCCCGCTCACGGGGGCCCTCCGAGGTAGGCGGCGACGACCGCCTGGTCGCGGCGCACCTCCTCAGGCCCGCCCGCGGCTATCACCCGCCCCTCCGCCATCACGATCACCCGGTCGGAGTGCGTCATCACGACGTCCATGTCGTGCTCGATGAAGAGGAAGGTCATGCCCTCCTCGCGCCGCAGCCGCTGCACGTGGTCGAGCAGGCGCTTGCCGAGGGTCGGGTTGATGCCGGCCATCGGCTCGTCCAGCAGCAGCAGGCCCGGCTTCGCCATCAGCGCCCTGGCCAGCTCCAGCAGCTTGCGCTGCCCGCCCGAGAGCGTTCCCGCGTAGTCCTCGGCCAGGTCCCGGAGGCCGAAGACCTCGAGCAGCTCGACGGCCTCCTCGCGAACCTCGCGCTCGTGAGCCCGCACGACTCGTGGCCGCAGCAGGAGGTTGCGGAAGCGCTCGCCGGGGTGCGCGGGGGCGGCGAGCATCATGTTGTCGATCACCGGCATCGCCGCCAGCGCCCTGGTGATCTGGAAGGTGCGCACCATCCCGCGGCGGGCGATCGCGTACGGCGGCAGTCCCAGCACCTCCCGTCCGCCGAGCCGAGCCGAGCCGCCGTCGGCCCGGTGGAAGCCGGTTACGACGTTGAAGAGCGTCGTCTTGCCCGCCCCGTTCGGCCCGATCAACGCCGTGATCGATCCCGGCGCGACGTCGAAGCTCGCCCCGTCCACGGCGGCGACGCCGCCGAATCGCTTGACGACGCCCTCGACGGCGAGCAGTGCCCGCCCGGCGCCCGGCGCCATGTCGGCCGGGGTCCTCCGAATGGCCCTCTCAATCGCCAAGGACCATCTCCTCTCGCTTGCCGAACATGCCCTGCGGCCGGAAGGCCATCAGCGCGATCAAGACGAAGCCGACGATCGCGAAGCGCAGGGCCGCCGCCTTCTCCTCGCTGATCGGCAGCTCGACGAAACGGGTTCCTTCGAGCAGGGTCCAGAGCAGGACGGCGCCGATCGCGACACCGGCGTAACTCGCGAGGCCGCCGAGAATCAGCACCCCGAAGGCGAAGAAGGTGACGATCGGCTCGTAGTCGTCGGGGTGGATCGTGGTCAGGAAGAGGGCGAGGAAGAAGCCGGCCACGGCGCCCAGCAGCGCCGAGATCGCCAGCGACTGCAGCTTGTAGAGGAGGGTGTTCTTGCCTAGCGCCCGGGCCGCCTCCTCGTCCTCGCGGATTGCCCGCAGCACCCGGCCCCAGGGCGTCCGCTGCACGTAGTTGAGGCCGACGATCGCGAGCGCCACCGTCACCCACACCACCAGCAGCAGCGGCAGCAGCGGCTCTGGGTCGGCCCAGAAGTTCTCGACGAAGCCGAGGATCGAGTCCGACACCGAGCGCCAGGCGTCGTCGAAGCACCGCTGGTTGACACCCTCGAACTCGCAGTAGAGGCCTTTGTTGCCGCCGGTCAGGCCGCGGGCGTTCTGCGCCGCCAGCCGCACGACCTCGGCGGTGGCGAGGGTGACGATCGCCAGGTAGTCGGCGCGCAGCCGCAGCGACGGCAGGCCGATCAGCGCGCCGAACGCCATCGTGATCGCCACCGCCAGCGGCAGCGCCAGCCAGAAGGAGAGGCCAGCCTCGAGCACGAGGATCGCCATCGAGTAGCCGCCGACCGCCATGAAGCCGGCTTGGCCGAAGTTGACGATGCCGGTGTAGCCGACGTTGAGCTGCAGGCCTAGCGAGACGACCGCGTAGATGCCGGCGATCACGAGCACGCCGCTCCAGAAACCGGTGTCGGTGAACGCCTCGAAGGTGACCGCGAGCGGCAGGGGGCTCATGCCGTCCTCGCCTGGCCGAAGATGCCCTGCGGCCGGATTACCAGGGCGACGATCAGGGCGACGAAGCCGAAGGTCACCTTCCAGCGCGGCTCGACGACCAGCGTCGACCACTCGATCACGACGCCCAGCACGATCCCCGCGGTCAGCGCCCCGAACGGGTTGCCGATCCCGCCGAGGATGACCGCGGCGAAGATCGGCAGCAGCAGCTCGAAGCCGAGCTCCGGCCGCAGGTTGGTGAGCGCGCCCGAGAGGACGCCGGCGAGGCCGGCCAAAGCTCCGGCGAAGAGCCAGGTGTAGAGGATCACGCGGCGGGTGTCGATGCCGGCGGTCTCGGCGAGCGCCAGGTCGTCGGACAGCGCCCGCATCCGCTTGCCGAGCAGGCTGAAGCGGACGACGGCCGCGGTCGCCAGGAGCACCGCGAGGCCGACGACGATCACCAGCAGCTCGGTCTGTCCGATCCGCAGGCCGAGGAAGGTGACGCTGTCGACGACGTTGACGTCAAGCGTGCGGATCTCGGTGCCCCAGAACCACTGGATCGTCGAGCGGATCACGAAGGCGAGGCCGATCGTCATCAGGAGCAGCTGCAGGAAGCCGGCTCCTTTTGCCCGCATCGGTCGCCACATCGTCCGCTCGAAGAACAGGCCGAGCAGCGCCGTCGTCGCCATCGCGAAGAAGATCGCTGCGAACAGCGGCATCCCCCACGTGACGTTGACCAGGTACGCCATGTAGGCCCCGAAGGCGAGGAAGTCGCCGTGGGCGAAGTTGACGAGGCGGAGGATTCCGTAGACCAGCGTCAGGCCGACCGCACCGAGTGCGTAGATCGTCCCCAGCGTCAGACCGTTCAGCGTCGACTGGGCGACGTCGTGAAGGCCGCGCGCGGCAAGCAGACAGAGCACCATCAGCGCGAGAACGCCGAACGCCGCCGCCTCCGGACGGTCGCGGACCGAGCCGCTGAGGTTTCCCATTGCGGTCGCGTACTACCCGCTTTGGCGTTTCTCGTGTCCTCCCGGGTCGTCGGAATCCGCTGGGTCCAGAGCGACGAGCGGCAGCTCGCGATCCGTGAACCCCGTGTAGTCCGCGGCCTGCGGGTACATCGCCACGAAGGCGTCCCAGAGGCGCTCGCGCTCGGGCCCGCCGAGAATCCGCGGCCGCACCTTCAGGCGGCGCCGCCCGACCACGACCGCGGCTTCGCCGTCATCACGGAGGTTGAGCCACCAGGACGGCGCGCGCTGGGCGCCCGCGTTCGCCGCGAGGACGACCAGGGACTCGCCGTCGCGCAGATACAGGACGGGCGTCCGGCGGCGCTTCCCGGTCTTCCGTCCGACCGTCTCCATGACCATCACCGGGGCGCCGGCGAACCAGCGGGGGATGAAGCGCCCGCCCGTGAGCGCGTAGAGGCGAGCGTGCATGCCGGTCATCGCGCGCTGCGCGCGCGGCCATCTCCGG
>DATABM010000043.1:0-4119 GCA_036259555.1 Solirubrobacterales bacterium | reverse complement strand
GATCGCGGCGCCCGACGGCTCGGCCCTGGGTTGCCGGGTGGACCTCTCGCCGCTGACGGTACGCGGGCGGGCGCCCGACGAGGCCCTGTTCGGCGAGGGGCTCGGTGGCTTCGTCGTCAGCGGCGACCCCGCGGCCCTCCGCGGACTCGCCGGGCCAAACGTTCGCGTTCTCCCCCTGGGAGAGGTCGTCGCGAGCGGCCGTGTCGAGATGACGGTCGGCGAGGCGTCGATCGATGCGCCGGTCGACGAGCTCGCCGCCGCCTGGCGCTCGCTGGGCGAGCGGCTCGACTGACCGCCGATGGGCGCTTACTCGGCGGTCCCCTCGACTGACCGCCGACGGGCGCTTACTTTGCCGGTCGCCTCGACTGACCGCCGACGGGCCGATTCCGCTGATTTAGCGCGGTTTTCGTCCCGTCGGCCCCTAGAACGGCAGCTTCGCTCGCGCACCCCGGCCGGTCGAGTGGCTCTTGTTCGCCGCACGGCGCGATTTGCCGAACGACTTGCTGAACAGGGTCCCGAGCGGTCCCGGTGCCTTGCCGCCGGCTCGCTGGCCGAGCGAGAAACCCTTGTCGGTGCCGCGACGGGCCGGATCCGAGAGACGCGGGAGGAGAAAACCGAGCACCAGCAACAACACGCATATCCCAACTACAGCGGCGATCACCATGTAACGGTCTCCTCTCATGAGCGTGGTCGTCGTTCGTGTCGCATAGCGGCACAAAGGACAACCACGCTGGTGTGCGCCTCGTATACCCCTGATCCCAGCGCGGTTTAAACGCTTCGGGATCGGGCAGCCGGAGAAAGCCAACTGCAGCCTCCCGCCCGGGGGCGGCGTGGAGGAGAAGCCGCGACACGACGGGCGACCCCCGCTTCGTCTGCCTGGGAGTCGCGCTACTCGTCGTCGCCCTCGGCGGTTGCGGTGGCGACGCGAGGTGGCCGAGGTTAGACAAGCGCCTCGCAGTGGTAGCTCTCTCTTGTGGCGGCTGTGACTTTCAGCGAGGTCTCGAAGGTCTACCCGGACGGAACCCGCGCGGTCGACTCGATCGACCTCGAGGCAAACGACGGCGAGCTGCTGGTCCTTGTCGGCCCCTCCGGCTGCGGCAAGACGACCGCCCTGCGCATGGTCGCCGGGCTGGAGGAGATCTCCGAGGGCGAGATAAAGATCGGCGAGCGGGTCGTCAACTGGGTGCCGGCCAAGGACCGCGACATCGCGATGGTCTTCCAGAGCTACGCCCTCTACCCCCACCTCTCGGTCGAGGACAACATCGCCTTCGGACTGCGCGTGCGGGGACTCGACAAGGAGGAGATCGACCGCCGGGTGAGCGAGGCCGCCGCCGTCCTCGGCCTCGACGAGCTGCTCGACCGCAAGCCGCGCAACCTCTCCGGCGGCCAGCGCCAGCGCGTCGCGATGGGACGGGCGATCGTCCGCGAACCCGCCGCCTTCCTGATGGACGAGCCGCTTTCCAACCTCGACGCCAAGCTGCGGGTCGAGATGCGAGCCGAGGTAAGCCGCCTTCAGCGCGACCTGCGGGTAACGACGATCTACGTCACCCACGACCAGGTCGAGGCGATGACGATGGGCGACCGCGTCGCCGTGATGCGCAAGGGCGAGCTGCAGCAGGTGGCGAGCCCGCAGGAGCTCTACGACCACCCGGTCAATCTCTTCGTCGGCGGCTTCATCGGCAGCCCGGCGATGAACATGGTCGAGGCGAGCCTCGAGCGCTCCAACGGCGACCTGCAGGTCGCGATCGGCGACCAGCGCGTCACGCTCGACGATGAGCTGATCTCCGAGCGCCCCGAGCTGGAGCGACGCGACGGCGGCAAGGTGATCGTCGGCATCCGCCCCGAGGACCTCGAAGACGCGGCGCTGGACCCGGAGATCCCCGAGGACCGCCGCATCCGGGGCCGGGTCGAGCTGCGCGAGGCGCTCGGCTCCGAGGTGCTGGCCCACTTCACGATCGGGGCCCGCCCCGCCCAGACCGAGGACGTCCGCGAGCTGGCCGCGGACCTCGAAGCGTCCGGCGTCGGCCGCAAAGGCGAGGGCGACGAGGCGACCCTGATCGGCAGCTTCGGCCCCCGTTCGGAGATCCGGGAGGGCGAGCCGGCGGAAATCGCGGTTGACACCCGCAACCTCCACTTCTTCGACCCGGAGACGAGCTTGGGCATCTATGCGAACGGGAAGTGAGAGAGCACAAGGGCATGAGGCAGAGCACGACTGAGGAGGAGAGAGACATGAGGATTCGAACGCTCCACCTGCTTGCGCTGCTGGTCGCGGCGTTCGCGCTCGCGTTCGCCGGCTGCGGCGACGACGACGACGGTGGCGGGGACGCGGGCGGCGGTGCTGCGAACGTCTCCGGCAGCGTCGACGTCGCCGGCGTCTGGACCGGTGAAGAGGCGCAGTCCTTCGAGGCCGTGCTGGACGGCTTCCGGGAGGAATACCCCAACGTCAACGTCAGCTACGACGCCGCCGGAGACGAGCTGCCGACGATCCTCGCGACCGCCGTGCAGGGCGGCAACCCGCCCGACCTCGCCGCGGTCCCCCAGCCCGGGTCGGTCGCCGACTTCTATGAGCAGGGCGCGCTCAAACCGATGGGCTTCGCCGAAGACGCGATCAAAGACAGCTTCACCCCGGGCGCGGTCGAAGTCGCGACCTTCAAAGACAAGGTCTACGGCTTCGTCTTCAAGGCGGCCAACAAGTCGACCGTCTGGTACAACGTCGGCCTCTTCGAGACGGCGGGCGTCGAACCCCCCGAGACCTTCGACGAGCTCCTCAAAACCGCGGAAACCCTGAAAGCGTCGGGGACGAAGGCCTACTCGATCGGAGTCGACGCCGGCTGGCCGCTCACCGACCTGTTCGAGAACATCTACCTGCGCGAAGCGGGCCCGGAGATGTACGACCAGCTCGCCGAACACAAAATCCCCTGGACCCACCAGAGCGTCAAAGACGCGCTCAAAACGATGACGGAGATCATCGGCGACTCCGACAACATCGTCGGCGGCACGTCGGGGGCCGTGCAGACGGACTTCCCGACCTCGGTGACCAACGCCTTCAAAGAGGACCCCGAGGGCGCGATGGTGCTCGAGGGCGACTTCGTCGTGACCGAAATCGAAGCCGGCACGCAGGCCAAACCGATGACCGACTACGACGTCTTCGACTTCCCGTCGGTCGACGGGTCCGAACCGATGGTGGTCGGCGGCGGCGACGTGTTGATCATGTTCAACGACACGCCCGCCTCCCAGGCCCTGGTCGAGTACCTCGCCAGCGCGGAGGCCGCCGAAATCTGGGCCAAACGGGGCGGCTTCTCCAGCGCCAACCGCGATCTCGACCCCAGCGTCTATCCGGATGAGCTGACTCGCGAGACCGCGTCCACGATCGCCGAAGCGGAGACGTTCCGCTTCGACCTCTCCGACCTGCAGCCCGCCGCGTTCGGGGCCACGGTCGGCAAAGGGATGTGGCAGGCGCTGACCGATTTCATGGAGAGCCAGAACGTCGACGCCACCGCGAGCAAACTGGAGCAGGAAGCCAACCGGGCCTTCTAGCCCGGCCGAGCAGATAGAGCGACCGAGATGGCGGCGCCAGAGAGGGGTCCGGAGGACAAACCGGGCCTCTGGCGTCGCCATCGGGTCGCGATCGGATTCCTCGCGCCGGCGGCGATCCTGCTCGCGATCTGGATCGTCTATCCGGCGATCTCGACGATCTACCGCAGCTTCTTCGACCGCACCGGCTCGGAGTTCGTCGGGCTCGACAACTACGAGGAGATCGTCACCACCGACCTCCTCCTCACCGCGATCAAGAACAACGCCCTGTGGCTAGCGGTCGTCCCCGCCCTCGTCACGGCGATCGGCCTGATCTTCGGCGTCCTGATCGAGAAAATTCGCTGGTCGGTCGCCTTCCGAACGGCGGTCTTCATGCCGATGGCGATCTCGCTGTTCGCGGCGGGGGTGATCTGGCGGGTGATGGACCAGCGCGACCCGGAAATCGGCGCGGTGAACGCCAGCCTCGCGGACGTGGTCGACGCAGTCGATCCGCCCGGCGCCTTCTCCGACGCGGCCGGCTCCACCGAGCGGCTCGAGGGCACGCCGAAAGAGGGGCTGCGCTTCACCGAGCCGCAACGAGCGGGC
>DATABM010000042.1:0-4537 GCA_036259555.1 Solirubrobacterales bacterium | reverse complement strand
GCCCGCCGCCGCCGCCGTTCGTCGGCGCGGGGAGGGCCGCGGAGTGCCGGTGACCGTCGTGACCGCCGCGGGCGCCGTTCGCGGACGCCGGAGGCCGCGCGCCGTTCCCGTGCGCGGTGTGCGCGCCGTGCCCGCCGGCGTGGTCGTGCGCGGGCGCCGGAAGCCCTCGCCCGTTCTCGCGCGAGCCCCAGTGCTCGAGGGCCAGCCCGAGGCGGGCTTCGGCGGCGACCAGGAAGTTGCCGGAGGTGACCACCAGGTCGCCCTCGCCGACGCCGTCGAGGATCTCCACCCACTCGCCGGCCTGCCCGCCGACGGTCACCGCCTGCGGCCGCAGGCGGCCCTCGCCCAGGTCGAGGAAGACGAAGTCGCGGTCGCCGGCGTAGAGCACCGCGCTCTGGGGCACCGCCAGCCGTTCGCCGAGGTCGCGCTCGAACACCACCTGGGCGTACATCCCCGGCTTCAGCGCGAGATCCGGGTTGGCCAGCTCCACGCGCACCCTGCCGGTGCGGGTGGCGCTGTCGAGCCAGGGGTAGACGAACGTGATGCGGCCGTGGAGCTCCCTGCCCGGCAGGTAGCGGAGGGTCACCGTCGCCCGGTCCCCGACCGCGAGCGACGGCAGCTCGGACTCGTAGACCTCGGCCTCCACCCACACCCGGTCGAGACCCGCGATGCGCAGCAGCGTCATCCCGGGCTCGACCGCGGCGCCGGCGACCACGTTCTTCTCGATCACGTGGCCGGAGGCCGGCGCCATGATCGGCACCAGCTCGACCGGCAGACGGCGCTTCTCCAGATCCTCGAGCTGGTCCGGCCGGAGGTCCGCGAGGCCGAGCCGCTGGCGCCGCGTCTCGAGCGCCAGGTCGGCGATCATCGTCGGGGGAGAGCCGAGCATCCGTGCCTCCCCCAGCTCCACCAGCGCCTCGACGTACTGCTGCTGGGCCTCGAAGAGCTCCGGGCTGTAGAGGGTGAGCAGCGGCTCGCCTTCCGTCACCCGCTGGCCGATGCGGTCGGCGTGCAGCTCGTCGATCCAGCCGCCGACGCGGAGCGTGACGTCGGTCAGACGGCTCTGGTCGTAGGTCACCATGCCGACCGCGCGCACCGGGCCGGCGAGCGGCCGCCGCTCGACGCGGGCGGTGGTGACGCCGATCTGCTGGCGCCGCCCGGCGTCGAGCACGATCTCGCCGCTGTCGAGCTCCCGCCGGAACACCGGGGCCAGCGCCATCGAGCACATCGGACAGCTCCCGGGCCCCTGGTTGCGGACGGAGGGGTGCATCGAGCAGGTGTAGTGGGCGATCTCGTCGGCGGCGGCGACGACGCCCTCGGGCGCCGCCTCGTGGCCGGCGTGGTCGTGCCCGGCGGCCGGGTCCGAGGAGGTCTGGCCCGCGGCCCCGTAGCAGCCTGCGGCGAGCGCCGTGGCGAAGGCGAGCGCGACGAGCGGGAGGTCAGGAATCCGTGCCTTCATCGATCACTCCTCGGCCCGCAGGGATCGCGCGCCCGCAGACAGACGGCAAAAGGGATGTCGACCGATCTCGTAGCACGAAGTGTTCCCGGCGGGCGCGATCGGGACGCGGGACCGGTTTCCCCAGGGGGCGCGGCCGAGCGGCTTTCCGGATCGGCGGAGTCCGCTTTTCCAAAGAATGGAAACGCCCCGTGAAACAGTGCAAAATTCGAACGAAACAGCCTCTCGCCAACCGGACGGAGCGAGCTCGAAGACCTCCGCGGAGCCCTCGCAGCCGCCGGGCCGAAGCGCGGAAATCGCGCGCCGTCACAGGGTTTGAAGGCTTCGCTCGCGGCGTCCCGGCACGGCGGCGGCGCCGGGTGCCGCCGCCCATGGCACACCCGTTGCTCTCCGCCGCGCAGCGCAGTCTTGCGAACAAGTGGATGTCGCAACCGGCCCGCGGCCTCGCCTCGGAGGGAGGGCGGGCGACCTTCAGGAAGGAGGAGGAGTGTCGACCAAGTCTTCGCCGAGCCGTTCGCCTCTACCGCTCATCGTGGCGGTCGCAGGCATCCTTCTGCTCGCCGTCTCACCTCTGCACGCCCAGGTCGAGCCGATCGAGCCGTTCGACTACAGCGGCGGTCCGGGCATCGGTCCGATCGGTCCGCCCGAGGTCGGGGACGACCTGACCAGCCGAGCGGGCGCCGCCTCGACCGCGATGGGTCCGACGACCCGCGTCACCGCCCAGAGCGGGAGCGGAGCCGACCCCTTCTTCCTGATCCAGAAGACGATCGTCATGAAGGAGGAGCCGAAGACCCTGCCGATGCCCGTCTACGAGCTGGTGGACGTCGAGGGCACCTTCAAGAACGCTCCGGGCAGCGTGGCCTGCGGCGGCACGACCTCCGAGGGCGTCGCCGAGGACGCCGACGCCTGCCAGCTGCTCAACCAGCTCACGTTCTCGAACGGCTACCTCAACACCAGCGGCACGATCACCACGCCCAACGCCACCACCTACAACGGCGAGACCAGCATCCTGGTGGTCGGCCACGTGGGCGACGTGGTCCAGCTCACGGTCAAGAACGAGCAGCCGGAGGCGGTGAACGAGGAGGCGATCAGCACCGGCTTCTTCGCCCCCGCCGACAACAAGCAGATCGTCCACTGGCACGGCATGGAGCTCGACAACGAGAGCGACGGCACCCCGGTCACCGAGGCCGGCATCGAGACGGGAGAGCAGCGCCTCTACCAGTACCGGCTCTACCGCCCCGGCGTCTACTGGTTCCATCCCCACGTCAAGCCGCTGCTCACCGAGTCGCGCGGCATGGTCGGCCGGCTGGTCGTGCGCTCGTACGAGGAGGACTTCCTGAGCCTCGTCGGCGTCCTGCCCCTGACGCAGTACGTCTTCCAGCTCAAGGACTCGACGATCGCCAACGAGTTCAACAAGGACGCGTACCGCAACGGCACCCTGTTCGAGGACTTCTTCACCCCCGAGGAGGTCGAGAACAACCTGATGCCGGACATCTCGCCGGACCTCAACGGCGACGGCGTCTGCGACCGCGGCCCCGGCGACTGCATCGTCAAGGAGGGCGAGTACCTCTTCGTCAACGGCGTCATCCCGACCAGCGACGAGAACATCCCGACCATCCTGGTCCCCGAGGGCCGGGGCGCCCGCGTCGCGTTCATCAACTCGTCGGTCGAGCGCTTCTTCCGCTTCCGGCTGCTGCTCGAGGGCGAGGAGCCGCCCGGCGCGAGCGGGACCCCGGTCCCGGCGGAGCGCACCGGCAGGGCGACGACCGGCCAGTGCTACGCGCCCGGCAGCACCGTGAAGTTCTCCGGCGCCGACCCGCTCTCCTGCGATCAGGGCCTGATCATGTACCGCGTCGGCGGGCAGAACGGCCTGCTCGACCACGCCCGGGTCGAGGGTCAGCCCGAGCTGGCGCCGGGCGAGCCCGCCCGCGCCTTCGACACGGTCATCCGCCGGGGCGAGGACTTCATCGGCGTCGCCGAGCGGACCGAGTTCGTGATCGTGACCAAGGACCGCGAGGGCAACTACCTCGAGCCCGGCGAGAGCATGTACATCTGGACCATCGACTACCCGCACGGCATCTTCACGCCGAAGTTCGACAACAACATCGGCGACGGCGACGCCAACAACCGCGACGTCGCCCCCCGCAAGCTGGTGCGGATCAAGATCATCGAGGACGAGTGGGGGCTCCCGAACTACAACCTCACCGAGGGCGCTCCGCTGATGGCGCACCCGTGGGTCAACCGGCCGGCGGAGAACATCAAGACCGCCGTCCTCGACCAGCTCTCGCCGGTGCCTCTCGGCATCGACCCGTTCCTGGGCGTGCCCTTCGAAGGGCTCGAGCACGGGACCATCATGCTCGGCAACGAGGTGAAGGACGGAAGCCGGTTCCCCTCCGTCAACTCGGTCAAGGGCGACTACATGGGCTTCGGGATCGCCGGCGATCAGATCCCGACGCAGGAGGCCACGCGGTACGCCAGGACGGAGGACGTCATCGAGTTCGTCTACGCGAACAACACCGGCGCCGCCCACCATCCGTTCCACATGCACGGCTTCTCGTTCCAGCCGATCAGCCTCCACTCGTTCCAGGAGGTGGACAGCGACGCCGACGGGATCCCCGACACGGTCACCCTCGACGAGCCTCCGCTCCACGTGTTCGACTACAACGAGTTCATCGACATCGAGGTGATGCAGCCGGGCGTGGCGATGAAGTACCGGATGAAGATGAACGACCGGTTCAAGATCCCCGACGAGACGAAGTTCACCTATTCGCAGCTCCGGGAGAACTTCCCGTACGACTACCAGTCGCACTGGGGCGGCTCGGGCGATCTCGAGGATCAGAGCAGCGCCGAGACGGGTGGCGCGCTCGGCCGGTGGCTGTTCCACTGCCACATCCTGCACCACGCCGAGATGGGCATGACCGCGGACCTGTGCATCGCGTCGCACGAGGACCCCGACGCGTCGGGCTGCAAGATCGACGTGGACGAGGAGGTCTACGAGCCGATCCCGTAGCGGCAGTCGCGACCGGCGGCGAGAGCTCGTCGCCGGCCGCTCGTGTCCCGGAGGGCGGCCCGCTCGCGGGC
>DATABM010000041.1:0-8593 GCA_036259555.1 Solirubrobacterales bacterium | reverse complement strand
ATAAGTCGCCCCGCGACAGATATTCGTCGCCCAGCTCGCGGGTCAGGCGCGGATGCCGCTCGAGCACCTCCGCGCCGACCCGTTCCGGATTCCCGCCGGAAGGCATGTAGCTGCCCGCGAAAAGCACCTGCCCGCCGCCCGTCGACACCGGCACGAACCGGTCCAGCACGACCGCGTTGCGGACGGTCCAGGGAGCGACGATGAGAGCAACCCCGAGCAGCAAGACTGCCGCGTTGGCGAACCCGCTTCGCCATTCGTCCCGCTCCCACGCCAGCACCACCATCGCCAGCAAGACGCTGATGCCCAAGTACTCCGGCCGGACCAGCACCAGCGCCCCGAGCAGCAGTCCTGAAACAAGCCATCTCGCGTGGGTGGCGTGGGGCGTGGGGTCTTCGCCCGCAGCTTGCGAGGACGAAGGCCCCTGCCCCGCGACAGGACCCGCGCGCCTACCGCCTCGTCCCGAATCCGCTGCCCAGAGAACGGCCAAGACCCCCCCCGACAACAGCGTCGCCGCCAGCGGCTCGCCCATCAGCATTCCCTGGTACTCCAGCAGCGCGGGATAGATCGCCACCGCGGCGGCGCCCACCAGACCGGCGGCGGGACCGGCCAATCGCCTGCCGATCAGGTACGCGAAGAGGACTGCCATGGCGCCGACGAGGGCGAGCACGAGCCGCGCGAAGCGCTCGTGCGCGTCGCCAGTCAGGGCGTAGAGCCCCCCGACGATGAGGGGGAGACCGGGCGAGTAGTTGCTCGCCGGCTGGGTGGCGTTGCGGCCGAGCGTGAAGCCGTCGCCGTCCGCCAGCCGCTCGGCGATCGTCGCGTAGGCGGCCGCGTCGTAGACGGCGGGCCGCCCGTCCCAGGCCTCCGCTGCGCGAAGCCCCAGCCCCAGCAGGAGGATCGCGACGATGGTGGCCACTCCCGCCCGCCCGCCGTTGCGCGCCGCCACCCGCTCCACGTACCTCCTCGCGGCGCTCATCTGGCTGATGCTATGTCGCGCCCGTCGGGTACCCTGCCGCGACCTATGCGCGTTCTCATTCTCGGGGGCGACGGCTACCTCGGCTGGCCGACCGCCCTGCGGTTCTCAGCCCGCGGCCACGAGGTCACCGTCGTCGACAACTTCGTCCGTCGGCGCTGGGTCGAGAGCGTCGGCGGCGACTCGCTGACCCCGATCCTCGACCTCGACCGTCGCATCGACGCCTGGGCCGAGGTCTCCGGCAACGAGATCCGCAGCTATGTCGGCTCGGTCGCCGACGGCGAGTTCCTCGACGCGGTCGTCGCCGAGGCGCGCCCCGACGCCGTCGTCCACTACGGCCAGCAGGCGTCCGCGCCGTACTCGATGGCGTCGCGTGAGCAGGCGGTCGAGACGCAGCACGGCAACGTGATCGGCAACCTCAACCTGCTCTTCGCGATCCGCGACCACGTCCCCGACTGCCACCTGGTGAAGCTGGGGACGATGGGCGAGTACGGGCAGCCCAACATCGACATCGAGGAGGGCTACATCGAGATCGAGCACAAGGGCCGCCGCGACACGCTTCCCTACCCGAAGCTGCCGGCCTCGCTCTACCACTGCTCGAAGGTCCACGATTCGACCAACATCCACTTCGCCTGCCGCACCTGGGGGCTGCGCGCCACCGACCTCAACCAGGGGGTCGTCTACGGCATCGAGACCGACGAGACGGCGCGCGACGAGCGGCTCGTCACCCGTTTCGACTACGACGAGGTCTTCGGCACCGTGCTCAATCGCTTCTGCGTGCAGGCGGTGATCGGCCACCCGCTCACTGTCTACGGATCGGGCGGCCAGACGCGCGGCTTCCTCAACATCCGCGACACGCTGCAGTGCGTCGAGCTGGCGGTCGAGAATCCGGCCGACGCAGGCGAGTTTCGCGTCTTCAACCAGTTCACCGAGCAGTTCTCGGTCATGGAGCTGGCCGAGCTGGTCAAGGGGGCCGCCGAGCACCTCGGTTACTCGGTGGAGATCCAGCACTACGACAACCCACGGGTCGAGAAGGAAGAGCACTACTACAACGCGATCCACACCAAGCTGCTCGACCTCGGTCTTCAGCCGACGCTCCTCGGCGAGGAGCTGGTCGAGTCGATCATCCACGCGATCGAGCGGCACAAGGGCAACGTGATCGAGGCCTCGATCGACCCGCGCACGCGCTGGAACCCCGTCAAAAGCCCTGCTGGCCGGGCATAGGCCCGCTGGTACCATCGCCATCGATGAGCGCGGAGCGAGCAAACGTGCATATTTGGTTCTTCGCGCCGCGAGCGGAGCGCGAAAGTTGATGTTGACCACCGACCCACCATGCCTGCGATGAGAGCCGCCGACGCGCTGATGGAGAGCCTCAAGGCCGAGGGGGTCAAGGACATCTTCGGCATCCCGGGGGGCGCCAACCTGCCGACCTACGACGCCCTCGTCGACGCGGGCATCCACCACGTCCAGGTGCGGCACGAGCAGGGGGGAGGCCACGCCGCCGAGGGCTACGCCAAGGCCTCGGGCCGGGTCGGGGTTGCCTTTGCGACCTCGGGACCCGGCGCGACCAACCTCGTCACCGCGATCGCCGACGCGATGATGGACTCGGTTCCGACCGTCTTCGTGACCGGCCAGGTCCGCACCGAGTTGATCGGCACCGACGGCTTCCAGGAGGCCGACATCCTCGGCGCCACCCTGCCCTTCGTCAAGCACTCCTTCCAGGTCACCGATCCGCGCGAGATCCCCGAGTACGTGCACCAGGCTTTCCACGTCGCCTCGACCGGCCGGCCGGGACCGGTGCTGGTCGACGTGCCCCAGGACCTCTCCCGCGCCGAGATCGACTACGCGCCGCGGAGCGAGCCGGTCGAGCTCGCCGGCTACAAGCCGATGAGCGCCGGCAACATAAAACAGGTGCGGATCGCAGCCAAGGCGCTGGCCAATGCGCGCCGGCCGATCCTCTACACCGGCGGCGGGGTGGTCAACGGCGACGCCTCCGAGGAGCTGCGCGAGCTTGCCGCTTGCGACCGCTTTCCCGTGACCTCGACCCTGATGGGGCTCGGCGCCTACCCGGCCTCCGGCGAGCACTGGCTCGGCATGCTCGGCATGCACGGCACGGTCGCCGCCAACTGGGCGATGGACAACGCCGACCTGATCGTTGCGATCGGCGCCCGCTTCGACGACCGCATCACCGGCAAGCTCTCCGAGTTCGCGCCGCACGCCAAAGTCATCCACATCGACGTGGACCCGGCCGAGATCTCCAAGAACGTCGGCGCCCACATCCCGATCGTCGGCGACGTCAAGCTGGTCCTGCCGGAGCTGACCCGCGAGTACCGCGCCCTGCAGACCGACACCACCCGGCTCGACGCCTGGTGGAAGCAGCTGCGGACCTGGCAGGACGAGCACCCCCTCTACTACGAGCCCGGCAAGGAGGGCGAGATCAAGCCGCAGTTCATGGTCGAGGCGATGCACCGCGCCACCCAGGGCGACGCGATCGTCACCTCCGACGTCGGCCAGCACCAGATGTGGGCCGCGCAGTACTACGGCTTCGACAAACCGCGCCGCTGGATCAACTCCGGCGGCCTGGGAACGATGGGCTTCGGCCTGCCGGCGGCGATCGGAGCGAAGGTCGCGCAGCCGGACGAGCAGGTCGTCTGCCTGGCCGGCGACGGCAGCCTGATCATGAACTGCCAGGAGCTGGCCACCTGCGTGACCGAAAACATCCCGGTCAAGGTATTCCTGATGAACAACGGCTACATGGGCATGGTCCGCCAGTGGCAGGAGCTGTTCTGGGACCGCCGCTACAGCGCCGTCGAGATGGGCCCGAGTCCCGACTGGGTGAAGCTCGCCGAGGCCTTCGGCGCGACCGGGATGCGCTGCGAAGACGCCGCCGACCTCGAGGAAACGATGGTCAGCGCCCTGGAGGCCGACGGACCGGTGCTCGTCGACGTCCGCGTCGCGCAGGAGGAGAACTGCTACCCGATGATCCCGCCGGGCTCCGCTGCAAGAGACATGGTCGAGGCTCGGTCATGAGCCGCGCGAGCAAGCAGATCAAGGACGCAGGGAGCGTGGCGTGCTCTGCACGCGAGCGACCGAGGACGCAGAAATGCGCCGCCTCGCGAGGATCATGATGGAGGCGGGGACCCCCGATCTGGTCAAACTCGAGGATCTGCACGTCCCGGGCCAGCTGAGCGGTCGCAAGCACATCCTCTCGATCCTGGTCGAGAACAAGCCCGGCGTGTTGGCGCGGATCGCCGGCCTCTTCTCGCGGCGCGGCTTCAACATCGACACGCTCGCGGTCGGGCCGACCGACGACCCGAGCATCTCGCGCATCACGCTGACGCTCGACGGCGCCGTCCACCCGATCGACCAGGTGACCAAGCAGCTCCACAAGCTGGTCAACGTCCTGAAGATCCGCGACATGGAGCCGACCGAGACGGTCGCCCGCGAGATGGCGATGTTCAAGGTCTCCGCTGCGGTCGAGAACCGGGCCGAGATCATGCAGTTCGCCGAGATCTTCCGCGCCAAGATCGTCGACGTGGCGCGGCGGACGATGACGATCGAGGTGACCGGCTCCGCCGACAAGATCGAGGCCTTCGAGCGAATGATCCGGCCGCATGGCCTCATAGAGATGGTCAGGACCGGCGAGATTGCCATCGCCCGCGGCGGGGACTGAGCTCCTCGCACGCCTGCGCGAGGACGCCGGAGTCGCGGCCGCCCGCGGGCGTCGTACGCTCGTAAGCGTCACCGAGCAGGTCGAGCCGCTGGATCCGTGCGCCGCCGCCTTCGCCTCGCGGCTGGCCTCCGATCGCTGGTTCTGCTGGGAGCAGCCGGACCGCGGCTTCGCGCTGGGGGCCCTCGGCATCGCCCACCAGGCGACCTCGCGCGGCGAGTCGCGCTTCGAGGACGTGGCGCGCGAGTGCTCGCGCCTGCTCGACGGGGCCGTCGTCGGTGCGCCGACCGGCCTGCCGCCGGGAGCGGGCGCCGTTTGGACAGGCGGCTTCGCCTTCGATCCCGAGGGCGGGACGGAGGCGCCCTGGTCGTCGTTCGAGCCCGCCGTGATGGCATTGCCCGAGCTTTCGATCTGCCGCCAGGGCGAGGAGGCGTTCCTGACCCTCAACGTGCTCGTATCGCCCGGCGACGACCCAGAGGAGGTCGTCGGGCGCCTGGGCGGCCGTGTCGCCGCGCTCCGCGACGAGCCGCTGCCGTTGATCGACCCGCACCCGACCGCCAGGGCGCGGATCCGCAGCGCCCTCCCGCCCGGCGAATTCGAGCGTGCGGTCGCCGCGGCGACGAAGCGCATCGAGCACGGCGGCGTGAGCAAGGTCGTCCTGGCCCGGGAGGTGTGCGTCGAGGCCGCGGCGGCTCACGACCCAGCGGCTGTCTTCGGCGCTCTGCGCGAGGTGTTCCCGTCCTGCTTCTGCTTCTGCTGCGGGACGCCCGAGGCTGCCTTCATCGGCGCCAGCCCCGAGCTGCTGGTGCGCCGCTCGGGCGCCGGCGCGTCGACCGTCGCCCTGGCCGGCTCGACGCGACGCAGCTCCGACCCGTCGGTCGACGACCACCTCGGCGAGCAGCTGCTGCGCAGCGACAAGGACCGGCGCGAGCAGCGGATCGTCACCGAGCGGATCGTGCGCGCGCTGCGCCCCCATGCGGTGTGGGTCGAGGCGGCGGACGAGCCGGAGCTGGTCAAGGTCGCCAACATCCAGCACCTGGCGAGGCCGGTCATCGCTCAGCTGGCCGAATCGCACTCCGCTGTCGAGTTGGCGGGACTGCTCCACCCGACCCCCGCAGTAGGCGGAGAGCCCTGGCCGGCGGCCGCCGCCGCGATCGGCGATCTCGAGCGGATGGACCGCGGCTGGTACGCGGGCCCGGTCGGCTGGATGGACGCGACCGAGGACGGCGAGTTCTGCGTCGCCCTGCGCAGCGCTCTGCTGCGCGATCGCGACGCTCACCTCTACGCCGGGGTGGGCGTCGTCGCCGGCTCCGACCCCGCCGCGGAGCTGGCCGAGACCGAGGTCAAGCTCGGGGCTCTGCTGCCACTACTGGCCTGAGCCGCTCCGCTTGACAACCTGTGGATGGGTCAGGATGCACCCTGTGATCCGGCGGACACTGGGAGCAGCGGCGTTGGCGCTATCGCTCGCAGTGCCCGGTGCGGCCGCCATGGTGCCCGAGGGACCGCGCGTGGCCGTCGTGAAGCTGTCTTCGAAACCGCCGCGCCTGGGCCTCTTCACCGTCGGCCCGCAGGGCGGCCGGGGGCTGCGACTGGCCGGTGGCGGGCTGCGGTCGCGACCGCTGGTGAACTACTTCTCACCGGTCTCGTGGTCGCCGGACGGAGCGACGGTCGCGTTCAGCGGGGTGGTGGGCTTCAAGGGCGGAGACGGCGCCGAGCCGATCGCGAAGCTCTTCCTCGTGGGCGCCGACGGGACCGGCCTGCGCCCGATCCGGGGGACCAAGGACGCGACCGGGCCCGTCTTCTCTCCCGACGGACGGACCATCGCCTTCACCCGCTCCATCGATCGCCCATCGCCGACGACCGTCGCCGGGAAGTACTGGGAGGAGGGCTTCTCCGGTTCGAGCACCTGGACGATCGACCTCGCCACCGGCTCCCAGCGCCGGCTGACGCCGTCGCGGCACGAGCTCAGATACGTCGCGTCCTCGTTCTCGCCCGACGGCTCGACGCTGCTGGCGACGGTCGAAGACGATCTCCTCACCAACGAACCCCAACCGGTCGCGCTGAGAATCGACGGAAGCGGATCGAGGATCCTCTTCGAAGACGGCTCAGCTCCGGTCTACTCGCCCGACGGTTCCAAGGTCGCCTTCACGCGCCGCATACAGTACTTCGGCGAGGACGGCGGAGAAGACGTCGACCTCTTCGTCATCGACGCCGACGGCGGCGGACTCCGCCGCCTCACCCGCACCCCCGGTCGCCCGGAGCTCTACCCGGGCTGGGACCCCTCGGGCGAGCGCCTGGCCTACGTCCGCCTGTCGGCCATGAGGTCGGAGGAGGCGCCCTTCGGATTCCGCACGGCGTTGATGCATGTCAACGCCGACGGCAGCTGCGAGACGACGGTCGTCTCGGCGCGGCGCACGTTCTTCTTCGGACCCGTCTGGCAGCCGGGTCCCGGTCGCGGGGCGGGAAGGATCGAGTGCCGATGAGGATCGGGGTGGGCCGCTCGATCCGATCGGCGCTGGGGATCGCGATCCTGACGCTGCTGCTGACGGTGGGGGTCGCCGACTCCACGCCGCCGCAGGGAGCGCGCCTCGCTGTGATCAAGATCACGTGGAAGCCGGAACGGGGCAGGCTCCTCACGGTCAACCCCGACGGCAGCGATCCGGTCCGCCTCGCCCGCGGGCCGGACGACGGCCGGCTGTCGCTGTTCAGCTTCGGACCGCTCTCCTGGCGACCGGACGGTGCCGAGGTCGCTTTCACCGGCGTCACGACTTTCTTCCTGGCAAAGGCCGATGGGGGCGGGGCACGCGCGATCAACGCCGCCAGTGCCCACTGGCCGGTCTTCGCACCCGACGGTCACACGGTCGCGTTCACCCGCGAAGGCGAACGGGGAGCGGCGATCTGGACGATCGACCTGACTACCTGGGAGCAGCGCCAGCTGACGCCTTGGCGGCGCGGGCTCGTGTACGAGGCCACCTCCTTCTCGCCGGATGGATCGACGCTGCTCGGCACCCGCCTCGACAACCGTCGCAGCGGCGTGGCGGAACCGGTGGCGCTGCACCTGGAGAGTGGGAGAGTGACCCGCCTCCTTCCAGACGGCCTTCAGCCGATCTACTCGCCCGACGGCTCGGAGATCGCGCTCTTCCGCAAGGTCGGGAAGCCGAAGCGCAACGAGCTCTTCGTGCTCGACGTCGAGAGCGGCGCTCAGCGCCGTCTGACCCGCACCCGGTACGGATACGAGCTCTTCGCCAGCTGGGACCCGTCCGGCGAGCGGATCGCCTTCGCCCGCTTCCGCGGGCGGCACTTCGGCTGGGCCAACTCGATCGTTCAGATCAACGCCGACGGCACCTGCGAGACCCAGGTGTTGAAGCGAAGGAGAACCGTCTTCTACGGGCCGGCGTGGCAGCCGGGCCCGGGCCGCGAGGCAGGGCCGATCGACTGCTAGCGGATCGCCGCGGCGACCCGCTCGGCGAGGCGGCGGTGGAGGGCGACGTTGGCGCGGCGATCGACCGGCACCTCGATCAGCCCCGTGTCCGCGGCCAGCGCGTCGCCGAGCTCGTCCAGCGAGTCGACTCGACGGTGGGGTAGGTCGAAGAGCGTTGCGGCCTTGCCGACGTCCACGCCCCGCGGGGTGCCCAGCAGCGCCTCGAACTCCTCGTCGCCAAGCGCCCGCTCCTGCGGCAGGAAGTGGAATATCCCACCGCCGTCGTTGTCGATGACGACGATCCGCACCGGCGTCGAGACGTCGCGCAGCGCAGCCAGTCCGCCGAGATCGTGGAGCAGGCCCAGATCGCCCGTGAGCACGGTGGTCGGCCGAGCCGTAGCGTGGGCGGCGCCGATGCCCGAGGAGATCAGCCCGTCGATGCCGTTGGCGCCTCTGTTGCTGAGGAAGAGGGCGTCGGCGCTCGAGCTGGGCAGGAAAGCCTCCTGGTCGCGGATCGGCATGCTGGAGG
>DATABM010000040.1:0-2797 GCA_036259555.1 Solirubrobacterales bacterium | reverse complement strand
ACCGACGACCAGGGCCGGCTGTGCGCGGTGACGCGGATGACGATCGCGGTCAGGCCGCAGCCGGGTCAGCCTCGGTAGGCGTTCGTGATCGGCATCCGCCGGTCGCGCCCGAACGCCTTCGCCGTGATCCGCACCCCCGCGAGTCCGTGGCTGGTGGCGAGTAACTCAGGCGGAGGACGGAGGCGCGGGTCTCACCGCGATCGTGACGCGGGAGATGGCGCAGACGCGGCCCTCGTCGTCGGTGAAGTCGAAGTCCCAGACCCAGGTGGTGCGACCGCGGTGGCGGCGTGTGCCGGTGGCGTGGACCGTGCCGGAGGAAATCGGTCGCAGGAAGCTCGTGTCGTTGTTCTGCCCCATCGCGATCTCGCCGTTCGCCTGGACTGCGAAGTAGGTCCCAACGGAGGCGAGCGTCTCGGCGAACGCCGCGTAGGCGCCACCGTGGACGATCCCGAACGGCTGGCGGACGCGATCGGCGACCTGGAAGCTGCCGGTGATCCGCTCGTCGTCGAACTCGCCGATCTCCATGCCGAGCGCCTCGTTGAGGTTCCGAGGCGGCGCCGACGACGGCGCAGGTGCGTCTTCAGTCACCGGCGCAGGCTATCGTTCCCGCCCGCATGGCCTCCTACGACCAGCTGTCGGCGCAACAGCGGGCGATCGTCGACCTGATCCTCAAGCGGGGACAGAGCTACGACCAGCTCGCCGAGACGCTCGACATGCCGGAGGCCCGCGTCCGCCAGCTTGCCGGCGAGGCCCTGACCAGCTTGGCTCCGGTCAGCGCCGGCGCGGTCGACGAGGACTGGCGCGGCCAGATCGCGGACTACCTGCTTGGACAGCAGGATCCACCGGACGCCGCGTCGACCCGTGGCCACCTGCGCCGCTCGGAGTCCGCGCGTGCCTGGTCGCGCTCGGTGCTCGATTCGCTCGAGCACCTCTACCCGAAGGGCGAGCTGCCGACGATCCCATCCGGTGACAACGGCGCTGAGCCGCGGGCCGCAAAACCGCCGCGCGAGCGCAAGCCCGCCGCCCCGCGCACCCCGCTGTCGCCCGAGGCCGCCGCCGTCGTGCGCCGGCGCCGGATCGCCGGCATCGCGGCCGCCGCGGTCGCGCTGCTCTTCATCCTGCTCGTCTGGCCCGTCGGACTGCTGACCGGCGGCGACGACTCCGACGATGGGGGCGGCGACCGCGCCTCCAACGCCCCGGCGGAGCTGGTCGGGCAGGTCCTGCTGCGCGCGGTACCGGGCAGCGGCGCGAACAGCAACCGCCACGCCGGCGTCGCGATCGTCACCGAGCAGGGCGACAAGTTCGAGCTCGGCATCGAGGCCCGCCTGCCCCCGACCAAGCAGAACCAGGCCTATGAGGTCTGGCTCTACAACTCCCCCACTGACGCCGTCTCGCTCGGCGCCCAGATCACCGACCGTCAGGGCGCCTTCGCCGGCCGGGCGGACCTCCCCGAGGACTATAAGAGCTACCGCTACCTCGACGTCTCGCGCGAGACCGTCGACGAGAACGCCGGCCACTCCGGCACCTCGATGCTTCGCGCCCGCACCGCCGCCATCCGCCCACCCCAGGGCAATGCCGGCCAGGGCGGCGGCGCCGCTAGCCCGTAGCCCCCCGCTTTCGCGCTCGTCTTCGTCGACTCCGAGGAGAGCGGAAGTGAAAGCTTCCCTCCGTCCGGATCTCTTCCCAGACGAAGCGAACAGTGACGACCACCGCTGCAAGCGCCATGGCCGCAAAGGGCCGCGTCTCTGAGGAGGGATCGAGCGTGAACTCGATCAGAGCGGCAAGGCACACCATGCCGATGAATATTGGGATGTCATACCGATTGAACACAGCAGATAGTCTATACCCCGCGAGCGATGTCCATCGCCAGCAGCGCCGCTCCGACTAGCGCACCCCATACCGACCCTGTCGCCGCAGCGCGATCGAACTGAGGATCGTCTTGCCGCAGCTCCCAGGCGAGTTTCAGAATGCTTCCAAGCGCTGCGCCGCCACCCAAGGCCGCGAAGGCGGGCTGAACCGTCTCGACGGCCGATGGTGCGTGTCCGAGGTGGTGCGTCGAGCCGAGGTCGGGGAGCATTCGTCAAGCCTCGGGAGCGCGGTGTTACGCGACAAGGCACGAATGCGACGGATTGCCACCTCGACCGCTCGGGGATGTGCGCTAAGCGTCCGGCAGCAGCTTGCCGGGGTTCATGATGCCGGTCGGGTCGACGCGGTCTTTGACGGTGCGGAGGACGTCGATGCCGAGCGGGCCGACCTCGGCGGGCATCCAGGCGCGGTGGTCGGCGCCGATGGCGTGGTGGTGGGTGATCGTGCCGCCGGCGGCGACGATGGCGTCGCAGGCGGCGGTCTTGGCGGAGCGCCACTGAGCGATCTCCTCGCCCTGGCGCTGGCGGGCGATGAAGGTGAAGTAGAGCGAGGCGCCGGACGGGTAGAGGTGGGAGATGTGACACATGACGGCGGGTGGCATGCCGCCGTCCGTCAGTGCGCCGCGGAGCGCGTCGCCGACGGCTCTGTAGAGGCTGTGGAGGTTGCTCCACGTGGTGGCTGTCTCGAGCGTCTCGACCATCACGCCGCGGTCCATCAGCTCGTCGCGCAGGTAGGGCGCCGCGAAGCGCCCACGCAGCCACGAACGGCCAGGGCGGGTGCCGAGCGTGACGGCGCCGTGGGCGCGCAGGATCTCGGCGCTGCGCGCGCGACGGCGGGCGATCGAGTCGGTGTCGCCGTCGAAGCCCGTGAAGGCGATGCAACCGTGCTCGTGGCCGGCGGTACGGAGGTAGAGCCTGCCGAGCTTCTCGGC
>DATABM010000039.1:0-6675 GCA_036259555.1 Solirubrobacterales bacterium | reverse complement strand
CGGGCCGGAGTCGACTCGGTCGCCGTGCTCGGCGACCCACCCCCGCGGCCGCCTGCGTCGCTCGCGCCGGGGGCCACGGGCCTCCTCGTGCGGCCTTCGAACGCGATCGTCGTCGGCAAGCTCATCCGCAACGTCGCGAAGGGGACCGCGAAGCTGAGGGTCGCCGTGCCCGGTCCAGGTTCGCTCGTCGCCACCGACGCCAGGAGAGAGGGCAAGCAGTTGCGCAGGGCGAACCTGCGCGCCGGCAAGGCTGGGACGATCGCCGTCCCCCTGGCCGCCAACGGCGCCGGGCTGAAGGTCCTCCGCGAGCGGAGGACCCTGCGGCTCAGGGTCGCGCTCGCCTTCACTCCGGACGGCGGCACGGCCGGCGGAACCCTCGTGAGACGGGCGCTGAAGCTGAAATCGAAAGACTGAGCCGGAGAGACTAGGCGCGAGTGAAGCGGCGGCCGGCGGTCGGGGAGGCCTCCTCGTCGAGGAGGACCGGCTCATCGGCGGCCTCCTCGCGCTGGGACGCTTCGTGCTCCATCTGCGCGATCTTCTCCGGCGTCAGGTCGCCGGCGTTCTCCTCCTCAATTTTGGCCAGCCAGGCGGCGCCCTCCCCCGCCTTGGCCTCGTCGACCTCGACCCGGCCGCGGTCGAGCGACTTGTCGATCTCCTCGAAGAGGGCATCGACCAGGTTCGCCTGGGGGACCTTCCGCAGCGGCTTGCCGTGGGCGAAGATCAGGCCCTCGTTCTTCGCCCCGGTGATGCCGAAGTCGGCGTGGCTGGCCTCGCCGATGCCGTTGACCGCGCAGCCGAGCACGGCGACCTCGATCGGCTCCGCGTAGGCCTCGAGCCGCCGCTCGATCTCGGCCACGACCGAGTCCATGTCGAACTGGAGGCGGCCGCAGGTCGGGCAGGCGATCAGCACCGGTCCCCGCTCGCGCAGTTGCAGGGCCTTGAGGATCTCCCAGGCGACCTTGACCTCCTCCTCGGCGTGGAAGGTCGAGAGGCTGATCCGCACCGTGTCGCCGACCCCGTCGGCGAGCAGCGTGCCGAGCCCGACCGCCGATTTGAGCGAGCCGGACCATTTCGTGCCCGCCTCGGTGATGCCCAGGTGCAGCGGGTACGGGATCTTCTCGGCGAGCAGCCGGTTGGCGGCGATCGTGTTCGGCACGTTGGTCGACTTGATCGAGACCTTGAAGTTCTCGAAGCGCAGGCCCTCCATCAGCTCGACGAACTCGACCGCCGCTGCGACCAGCGCCTCTACCGGGCTTTCCCGCTCCAGCTCGTGCAGGTGCTTGGGCAGTGAGCCGGAGTTGACGCCGATCCGCATCGGCACGCCGGCGGCGGTCGCCTTCGCCGCAACCTCGGCGACTTTCTCGCGGCCGCCGATGTTGCCGGGGTTGAGGCGGATGCAGTGAGCGCCGGCGTCGATCGCCTTCAGCGCCAGGGTGTGGTTGAAGTGGATGTCGGCGATCACCGGGATGGGCGACTCGCGCACGATCGTCTTCAAGGCCTCGGCGTCGTCGTCGCGCGGCACCGCCACGCGCACCAGGTCCGCGCCCGCGTCGGCGACCTTGCGAATCTGCTCCATCGTCGCCGGAAGATTGGCGGTCTCCGTCTTGGTCATCGTCTGCACGGCGACCGGCGCGCCCCCGCCGATCGGGACGCCGCCAACGAATATCTGTCGCTTCGAGGCCATGAACGAAGGGTATCTGGGCAGCTCCGCGGCCCTACCGGACCTCGAAGCCGCCGTTCGAGAGGCGGTCGATGTCGTTGGTCAGGCCGAGGAAGAAGAGCATGATCACGAGGACGAAGCCGACCGCGCCGGCACGCTCCATCACCGAGAACGGCACCGGCTTGCGCCGCACTTTCTCGACCAGGCTCCAGAAGATGTGACCGCCGTCGAGGGGAAGGAACGGGAAGAGGTTGATCAAGCCGAGCGAGAGGCTGACCAGGGCAAGGAGGATCAGCGCCTCGCGGGTGCCGAACTCGTCGATCACCTCGTCGGCGGTGGCGCTGACGCCGACGATCCCCGAGACTTCTTTGCGCCGCTCCTCTTCGAAGAGTCGCGTGAAGACGGTCACCGTGCGGCTGGAGACCGTCCACATCGAGTCGACGGCCCGGTCGGCGGCGCCGGCGATCCCGAGGTCGGCGGGTTCGGTCCCATACGAGAAGCCGATCCGGGTCCGTTCGGTTGCCGCGTCGTACTGCGGCCGCACCGACAGCGTGCGCAGCTCGCCGTCGCGGCGGATCGTCAACTCCACAGGGAGGGTTGCGCGGCAGCCGTCGACCTGACGCCCCGGGCAACGATGATCGGCGACGGCTTCGGCGAAGCGGCCAAGGCGCTCCTGGCGGTCCAGACGGGCGTAGCGACGGCCGTCGACGGCGACGACTTCGTCGCCGGGCCGCAGCACCGACGCTGCGGGCGACGCCGGCTCGATCTCACCGACCCGCTGGTTGACGTCGGTCGCGCCCAGCGCGAGTGCGAAGAGGATCGCGAACGCGAGCACGATGTTGACCGCGGGCCCGGCGCCGATCACGACGATCCGCTTCCAGACAGGCTGGTCGTAATAGCCGCGGCCGGCTGCCTCCGGCGGCAGCTGCTCGTCGGGGTTCATCCCGCTGATCTTCACGAAGCCACCCGCGGGGATCGTGCCGATCCCGTACTCGGTCTCACCGCGCTTCACCGAGACCAGCTTCGGAGGGAAGAAGAGGAAGAAGCGCTCGACCCGCATCCCGGTCGCCTTGGCCGCGAAGAAGTGGCCGGCCTCGTGGAGGACGATCAGCGCCGAGAAGCCGAGGAAGATCAGCAGCCAGGTCATACCGTCGCCAACCCGGCGAGGCGCTCCTCGGTGCGGCGGCGCGCCTCAGCGTCGACCGCGAAGAGCTGCTCGAAATGGGCGACCGGCTCGGCCGGCATCTCGCCGAGCACCGCCTCGATCGCGGCGGCGATGCCGGTGAAGCCGATCCGACCGTCGAGGAAGGCGTGGACCGCGACCTCGTTGGCGGCGTTGAGCACGCAGGGTGCGGTCCCGCCGGTCACGGCGGCCTCGCGCGCGAGGCGCAGCGCCGGGAAGACATCGAGATCGACCGGCTCGAAGGTGAGGGCGCCCTCGCCGACCAGATCGACCGGCTCGAGCGGCAGGTCGACGCTTTCTCCGCCGTGGATCGCGTAGGAGATCGCGACCCGCATGTCCTTGGGCCCGATGTGGGCCAGCATCGCTCGGTCGGCGAGCTGGACCAGCGCGTGGATCAGAGATTGCGGGTGGACGACCACGTCGATCCGCTCGTAGGGGGTGCCGAAGAGGTGGTGGGCCTCCATCAGCTCCAGCCCCTTGTTCATCAGGGTGGCCGAGTCGATCGTGATCTTGCCGCCCATCGCCCAGGTCGGATGGGCAAGCGCGTCCTCCACCGAAACCCCCTCCAGCTCGGCCTTGGACCTGCCGCGGAACGGCCCCCCGCTGGCGGTGACTATCAGTCGCTCCACGGCGCCGGGCGGCTGGCCCGCGATCAGCTGGTGAAGGGCGGTGTGCTCGGAGTCGACCGGCGTGATCGCCGTTCCCGTCGCCTCGGCGAGCTGCATGACCAGCTCGCCGCCCACGACGAGGCTCTCCTTGTTGGCCAGCGCCAGGTCGATGCCCTCGCTGAGCGCGACGATCGTCGGGCCGAGTCCGGCGGCGCCCACCATTCCGTTCAGGACCAGATCGGCGCCCGAGGTCGCGATCAGCTCGCGCACCCCCTCCTCTCCGGCCAGGACCCGGCCGCTCCACTCGGAGCGCGTCCGGGTCGCGGCCTCCTCGTCGCTGAGCGCGACCGCCGGGACGCCGTGCTCGCGCGCCTGGCCGACCAGCTGCTCCCAGCTCGAGGCCGCAGCGAGGCCGACCGCCTGGAGCTCCTCGGAGCCGGCGACGATCTCAAGCGCCTGGGTCCCGATCGAGCCGGTGGACCCGAGTATCACCAGCTTCTTCATCTACCGCCAGTCTAGGGAGGGGCTCCGGCTCAGTAGACCAGCTGGAGCGAGAGGTAGTAGCCGACCACGATCGTGAAGAGCACCGCGTCCAGCCGGTCGAGCAGGCCACCATGGGGGCCGAACAGGCGGCCCGTGTCCTTGCGGTCGAGGTCGCGCTTGACGAGCGAGGCGAAGAGGTCGCCGATCGGGGCCACGGCCGCGACCGCGGCGCCGATCAGCAGCGCATCGAGACCCGAGAGCCAGTCCTGATAGAGGCCGGCGAACCAGAATCCCATCGTGCCGATCAGGAAGCCGCCGACGAGTCCCTCCAACGTCTTGTTGGGCGAGAGGCTCGGCGCGATTCGGTGCGAGCCGAACATGCGGCCGGTGGCATACGCGCCGGTATCGGCGGCGAAGGTGCCGACCAGCACGTCGATCAGGAGGGCCGCGCCATGGTCGGGGAGACCGCGCAGCAGCACCGCGTGGACAAACGGGAGACCGATCCAGACGATCGCCAGCACGGTGACGCCCACCGAAACGGTCACGCCGTCGCGGTGCTTGCGATCGGCGCCGAAGAAGAAGAGCAGCGGGAAGGACGCCGCCAAGGCGAGCAGCACGTTGAACGCGGTGCCGAAATGGGCCGCGGCGATCATCGCCACGAGGGCGACGTACGCCGCCATCTGGATTGGACGCCAATCGCTCGTCATCACGAAGAACTCGCGCAGGCAGACAAGCGCCAGCGCCACCAGCGCCAGCGCGAACGGCAGCCCTCCGACGACGGTTATCCCGATCGCGAAGGCAATCCAGGGGATCGCGACGAGGATGCGCCGCGCCGTCTCACCGCGCAGCACGTTGCGGCGGCGACGCTGCCGCGGTTTCGGTTGCGGCGGCGGCTCGGCGGTCGGCTCCTCGTCGAGTCCCTCGAAGAGGTCGATCACGCGGTCCGGGTCCGGCCGACGCGGTGGCTCCTCCTCCACTGCCTCACCTCCCTCCGAAGCGCCGGCGGCGCTGCTCGAACTCGCGCAGCGACGCTTCCAAGCACTCGCGCGTGAAGTCCGGCCAGAGCTCGTCGCGGAAGACCAGCTCCGAGTACGCGCACTGCCAGAGCAGGTAGTTGGAGATGCGATGCTCGCCGCTCGTTCGGATCAACAGGTCTGGATCGTTCATCTCCGATGCGTATAGCCCGCGCCTGAACTCCTCCTCGGAGCCGCCGTGGAAGGCACGCGCGGCGTCGACGATCTCCGCCCGGCCGCCGTAGTTGAAGGCGACGAAGAGGGTGATCCGGTCGTTGTGCGCGGTCTCGGCTTCGGCCCAGTCCATCCGCTCGACGAGGCGCGACTCGACGCCCTCGCGACGGCCGACGAAGCGCATGCGCACGCCTTCGTCGCGCAGCTCGGGCGTCTCGGTGTCGATCCGCTCCCCGAACATCCGCATCAGCTCCTCGACCTCCTCCGCGGGACGCGACCAGTTCTCGGTCGAGAAGGAGAAGACGGTCAGCTCCTCGATCCCGAGCTCGACCGCGTCGCGGAGGCGCGCCTTGACGACGTCGGCGCCGGCCCGATGCCCCTCGGCGACGGGCAGCCCTCGCTTCTGCGCCCACCGCCCGTTGCCATCGGTGATGATCGCGACGTACCGCGCGGAGGCGCTCACACCTCGAGAATCTCGGCTTCCTTGCCCTTCAGGGACTCGTCGATCTCGGCGATCGCGTCGTCGGTCTGCTTCTGCAGGGCCGCCTCGGCGCGGCGCTCGTCGTCCTCGCCGACCTCGCCTTCCTTTTTCAGCTCGCGCAGGTCGTGCATGACGTCGCGGCGAATGTTGCGGACGGCAACGCGGCCTTCCTCGGCTACGCCGTGGACGACCTTGACCATCTCGCGGCGCCGCTCCTCGGTCATCTCGGGGACCTGCAGCCGGATCAGGTTGCCGTCGTTGCTCGGCGTGAGGCCGACGTCGGACTCCTGGATCGCCTTCTCGATTGCCCCGATCGCGCTCTTGTCGAACGGGGTGACGGTGAGCAGCCGCGCATCCGATGCGGCGACGTTGGCTAGCTGCTTGAGGGGCGTGGGCGACCCGTAGTAGTCGACGGTGATGCGGTCGAGCAGGTGCGGTGAGGCGCGGCCGGTCCGGACCGTGGCCAGCTCGCCGCGACTCGACTCGACTGACTTGGCCATCCGCTCCTTCGCGTCTGCCAGCAGCTCGTCTATCAGCTCCACCGGGGCTCCTCGTCCTCACTCGGCGGCTGCGCTGGAGACCAGCGTGCCCACCCTCTCGCCGCGGACGATCCTATCTATGTTGGACTCGTCACCCATGTTGAAGACGTAGATCGGCAGGTCGTTGTCCATGCACAGCGAGAGCGCCGTCGAATCCATCA
Organism: Solirubrobacterales bacterium; assembly: GCA_036259555.1. Taxonomy (GTDB): domain Bacteria; phylum Actinomycetota; class Thermoleophilia; order Solirubrobacterales; family 70-9; genus VRUE01. Next base: position 373 of record DATABM010000039.1, on the reverse strand, counting down.
CCTTGAGATTGCGCTCGATCGCCTCCCGGTGGCCAATCCGCGGAATGAACTTTGCGTCCGGCTCTAGTGCGGGGTCGGCGTCGTAGACGCCCTCCACCCCGTTCTTGGCCATCAGGATCGCCCCGGCGTGGATCTCGAGGGCGCGCAGCGCCGCTGCCGTGTCGGTCGTGAAGAACGGATTGCCCGTGCCGGCGGCGAAGATCACCACGCGGCCCTTCTCGAGGTGGCGCATGGCGCGGCGGCGGATGTAGGGCTCGGCCACCTCCTTGACGTCGATCGCCGACATGACCCGGGTGTGCTCGCCGATCCTCTCGAGCGCATCCTGGAGCGTCAGCGCGTTGAGGACGGTGGCGAGCATGCCCATGTAGTCGCC
>DATABM010000038.1:0-6545 GCA_036259555.1 Solirubrobacterales bacterium | reverse complement strand
CCCTCGGCGTTGTAGCGGCGCCGCCAGCCCGGGTCGGGGTTGCCCATGATCTTGCGCTGCAGCTTGGTGAAGCCGTAGAGGACCGCCTCGGGCCGCGGCGGACAGCCCGGCACGTAGATGTCCACCGGCATGAACTTGTCGGCGCCCTGCACGACGGCGTAGTTGGAGAACATCCCGGCCGAGGACGAGCAGGCGCCCATCGCCATCACCCACTTCGGCTCCAGCATCTGGTCGTAGAGGCGGCGGACGACCGGCGCCATCTTGATCGAGACGCGGCCCGAGAGGATGATCAGGTCGGCCTGGCGCGGCGAGGCCCGCAGCGCCTCGGCGCCGAAGCGGGCGAGGTCGTAGCGGGGGCTGCCGACCATCGCGATCGGCGCCTCGATCGCGCAGCAGGCGAGTCCGAAGGTCAGCGGGAACATCGAGTTGGCGCGCGCCCAGCCCAGCATCTCGTCGAACTTGGTCATGACGACCCGCTCCTCGACGTAGCGCTCGAGCTCCTCGCCTTCGAGGTCGCCGCGCAGCATGTCGCGGGCGCGCAGCTGGCGCTCGCGCATCGTCGTCCGCTCGACCGACAGCTCCTCGTCCGCCTTCTGGCGCTTCACCTCCAATCGAGCGCCCCCTTTCGCCACACGTATACGAAGGCGACGAGCAGCAGGACGACGAAGACGACCAGCTCGCCGAGGACGAAGAGGCTGTCGGCGTCGCCGAGGATGACCCCGATCGGATAGAGGAAGACAACCTCTATGTCGAAGAGGATGAAGAGCATCGCGATCAGGTAGAAGGTCACGCCGAAGCGCAACCCGTGCGAGGCGTCGACCGGGATCCCGGACTCGTAGGGCTCGGCCTGACGCCGCGCCGCCACGGTGTTCGCGCGCGGCCGCTTCGGCCCGATCACGTGGTTGAGCATCACGAAGGCGCCTCCGACGACGACGCCGAGGAAGGCGAAGACGAGTATCGGCAGGTAGCTCTGAAGCATTTGGGAGGGGCGGCGAGGCCGTCCGCCGGGTATCGGCTACCCGGCTCGCCCGCGCCGCAGCCGCTGTTATACACCGACATTGTGACAACTTGCTACATAGTGCTTTTCCGCATCAGCAAGCGGAAATCCGACCCTTTCGGGAGGAAATGCGTCGCCAGCCGTGGGGCGGTGCAAGGGGGGCCGAGGCACCGTGGTTGACGTTCACCTCGTGGTCGGCGTGGCGCTGATCGCGCTCAACCTCGCCGCGTTCGCGGTGGGGGGGATCGCCTGGCTGCGCGACCGCTCTTCAGTCCCCTTCTGGTACCTGCTGCGCGCCGCCCAGGGCTCCGTCTTCGCCCAGGCCCTGCTCGGCGGCCTCTTGATGTTCACGAGCCACGAAGTCAGCAGCGACCTCCACTACGTCTACGGCCTGCTGCCCCTGCTCGTCTCCTTCCTCGCCGAGGGCGCCCGCGCCGGCGCCGCCGAGCGCGAGCTGGGAGACATCGACTTCGAGGCCCTGCCCGCCGGCGATCAGCAGTCGCTGGCGCTGGCGATCGTGCGCCGCGAGATGGGCATCATGGCCGTCAGCTGCGGCGTGATCCTCTTCCTCGGCCTGCGCGCGGCGGCCAGCAGCCCCGCGTTCTAGCGGCGCATCCGACTTGACGGCCCTAGAGGGTGGTCAATCTCCGACGCGGCGATCGATGCTCGCCTGCACCGCCGCGATTCCGAGCAGCACGACGCCGGTCGCGATGTGGAAGATGCCGTCGGCGTCGTTGTTGGGGAAGGTGAAGACGCCGGCCGGCTGGGTCGAGAAGAACGCCCAGACACCGGTGACGATCAGCGCCGCCGCTGCGTAGTAGCAGTAGAGGACGGCCCAGCGGGGCCGCAGCGCGAAGTAGAAGGCGGGCAGGAACAGCAGGAAGCCGGAGAGGGCGTGGACGCCGTTGAAGTCGACCCAGAGGACCCGCTCGGTCGGCGCGTCGTCCGCGAAGGAGAAGCTCGGCTCGGCGATGAACCCCGCGGTCGCCCAGACCAGCTCCAGCGCCGCCAGCACGACCAGTGCCTTCTGGGCGAAGGTCCACCGTTCCGAGCTGACCGCTGCCGCCTCCATCGCCGATCAGGGTACTCCTCGGCGGCGCGGCGCGGATGAAACGCTTCTCCGTGGGTATGGAGGCGCCGGAGGCGTCACCGGTGGCTGATCCCGATCTTCATCCAGTCGATTCGACGAGCGTCGCGCGGATCGGCTACGACCGTGAGGCGATGGAGATCTACGTCGAATTCCACACAGGCGCTCTCTACGGCTACCGCCGTGCCCCCGAGTTCGTCTTCGACGCGTTCGCGCGGGCCGACTCCAAGGGCGCTTTCCTCAACGAGGTGATCAAGTCGCGCTTCACGGCGCGCAAGCTGCGCTCGGCGCGAGGCCTGCCCTAGCGGGGCGCCGTGCCGAGCGGCCGGTACTCACCGCGGTGGAAGACGAGCGGCTCGCCGTCGCGCGCCACCAGGTCGCGGACCTCGCCGGTGACGATCACGTGGTCGCCGCCGGCGATCACGTCGCGCAGGTCGCAGGCGACCAAGACGAGGGCGTCGTCGATCGCCGGGATGCCGTCCTGATCGCGCCAGGCGATCCCCTCCCACTTGTCGGCCACCGGCGCCTTGGTAGCGAAGGCGCGGGCGATGCCCTCCTGGCCGGCGTGCAGGACGCTGATCCCGAAGCGGTTGGCCGCCTGCACGGCGAGCAGCGTGCGCGAGCCGCGGTCGAGACAGGCCAGCATCAGCATCGGCTCGATCGAGAGCGAGACGACGGCGTTGGCGGTCGCCCCCGCCGGCCCCTCTGGGCCGCCCGCGCTGACGACCGTGACGCCGGTCGGCAGCTGCCTCATCGCGGCGCGGAACGCAGCCGGATCGGTCAGGGGGGATCGGGCGTCGGCCATCTCAGCGGGACAATATGATCCCGCCGCGTGCGACCCGCCCTTGCCACCGCCATGGCCATCGCTGCCGTCCTCGCCCTCGCCGCCTGCGGCTTCGGCGAAGAGGGCATCGCGGTCTCGAACGACGACCCCAACTACGACGGGGCGGTCCTCTTCGCGACCCACTGCTCCGGCTGCCACACGATGAAGGCGGCCGGTAGCCAGGGCACCGGCAACCGCAGCATCCGCACGCAGGGCCCGAACCTCGACCAGCGGACCGAGAGCTACGAGGACGTCCTCTTCGCGATCCAGAACGGCGGCTTCTCCGGGGCGATCATGCCCCAGAACATCGTCGTCGGCGAGGAGGCCGAAGCAGTCGCCCGCTTCGTCGCCGAGTACTCGGGCAGCGACGCCGAAGAGTCGCCGCGGCCCGAACAGCAGGGTGGGGAGACGGCGCCGTTGCGGGATCCGGACGTGGAGCCGGCCGGCGAGCAGGCCGGACAGCCGACCGGCGGCTCGCCCGGTCAGGGCGGTCAGGGTGGCCAGCCCGGCGATCAGGCCGGGCAGGCGTCTCCCTAAGCCGGAGGCCAATGTGCTCGATCTGAAGCTGATCCGCTCCGACCCTGAGCGGGTCAAGGCGGCGTTGGCGCGCCGCGGCGCCGCCGAGCGGGTCGACGAGCTGCTCGCTCTCGATGCCCGCCGCCGCGAGCTGCTGCCGGAGATCGAGGGCGCCCAGGCCGAGCGCAAGACGCTCTCCAAGCAGATCGGCGAAGCGAAACAGCGCGGCGAGGACGCCGCGGCCGAGATGGACGCGGTGCAGCGCCTCAAGGAGCGGACCGAGGCCGGCAAGGCCGAGCTCGAGCGGGTCGAGGCGGACCTCGAGCGTGTCGCCGCGGAGCTGCCGAACCTCCCCGACCCCGATGCTCCGGAAGGGGACAGGGAGGAGGATGCGGTCGTCCTGCGCGAGGCGGGAGGGTCTCCCAGCTTCGACTTCGAGCCCCGCGACCACCTCGAGATCGGTGCCGCGCTCGGCCTGATCGACATGGAGGCCGGCGCGCGCGTATCCGGCTCGCGCTTCGCGTATCTCAAGGGCGACCTGGTGCTGCTCGAGCTGGCTCTCGTCCGCTACGCGCTCGACGTCGTTCGTGCCGAGGGGCATGAGCCGGTCGTCCCCCCTGTTCTCGTCCGCGAGGAGGCGCTCTACGGCACCGGCTTCCTGCCCGGCGATCGCGACCAGATCTACGAGGTGCCGAAGGACGAGCTCTTCCTTGTCGGCACCTCCGAGGTGCCGCTGGCCGCCCTGCACGCCGACCAGATCGTCGACCGCGACCGGCTGCCGCTGCGCTACGCGGCGTTCTCGAGCTGCTTTCGCCGCGAGGCCGGCGCCGCGGGCCGCGATACGCGCGGCATCTTCCGGGTCCACCAGTTCGACAAGGTCGAGATGTTCTCGTTCGTCGAGCCGTCGCGCTCGGCCGAGGAGCACGAGCGGCTGCTGGCGATCGAGGAGCGGATCCTCGGTGAGCTGGAGATCCCGTACCGGGTGGTCAACGTCGCCGCCGGCGACCTCGGCGCGCCGGCCGCCAAGAAGTACGACTGCGAGGCGTGGATTCCCAGCCAGGACCGGTACCGCGAGCTGACCTCGTGCTCGAACACGACGGATTACCAGGCGCGACGCCTCAAATGTAGGTATCGACCTGCCGATAGCGAAGCACCGCAACCAGTGCACACCCTGAATGGGACCGCAGTGGCCGTGGGACGGACGATGATCGCGCTGATCGAGAACCGACAGGAGCGGGACGGCGGTTTCACGCTACCCAAAACTTTGCATCGCTACGGAGCTCCTGAGAGGATCGCGCCACCGTGAACGCGCAACGAGCAGGCGTGCATATCCGGTTCTTCGCGCCGCGAGTGGAGCGTGATCCGTCGTCATGAACGCCGCCGTGGCCGGGGCCAAGCGGGTCGTCCTCTGCGACGACCACGAGATCGTCCGCGAGGCGATCAAGTCGCGGATGGCGGACTCGAGCACGCTTGACATCGTCGGCGAGGCGTCGAACGGCCGCGACGTCGTCGACGTCGTCAAGCAGCTCGAACCCGACGTCCTGATCATCGATGTCGAGTTGCCCAAACGCGACGGCATCGAGGCGACCAAGGAGGTCCTCAGGGCGCGACCGCGCACGAAGGTGATCATCTTCACCGCCCACGCACAGCCCGATCTGCTGGCGCTGGCGCTGCGCGCCGGCGCCTCGGGTTACGTGCTCAAGTCGGCGCCCGCCGAGGACATCGCCCGCGCCGTCAAAGCGGTGACCGGCGGTGGCACCTTCCTCGGCGGCGACTTCGCCGGCGGCAAGCCCTCGGAGGTCGAGAAGCTGCTCGACCTCTCGCCGCGGGAGCGGCAGATTCTCGAGCTGCTTGCGGAGGGCCTGCGGGTGAAAGAGATCGCCGAGCGGCTCGGCCTCAGCCCGGCGACGGTTCACACCCACGTGCGCAACGCGATCGCCAAGTTGGAGGTCGACACGCGGACGGAGGCGGTCGCGCTCGCGGTGCGCTTCAGCTACCTGGGAGCAGGTGGGGGAGTCAAATAAAGCGGCACCTCCCCTGCTCGGTGGAGACCAAGAGAATCAGACTGCGCTTGGCCTCCATTTCCGCGTCCGGGGGTGCCTTGGTTCCTGCTGGGTTCTCAGTCCTTTTCCAAGGTAAGCGCGCAGCCGTTGATGCAGTAGCGCTGGCCGCCCTGCTCCGGCGGGCCGTCGTCGAAGACGTGGCCGAGGTGGGCGTCGCAGTGCTTGCAGACGACCTCGGTGCGGCGCATGAAGTGGCTGTTGTCGGGGCGCAGCTCGACGTGCTCGAGGTTGACCGGCTCGGTGAAGCTGGGCCAGCCCGTCCCCGAGTCGAACTTGGTGTCCGAGGAGAAGAGCTCGGTGCCGCAGCAGACGCAGCGGTAGGTGCCTGCTGTCTTCTCGTCCCAGAAAGGACCGGTGAACGCTCGCTCGGTCCCCGCCCGTCGCGTCACCTCGTACTGTTCGGGCGTGAGCTGCTCGCGCCACTCCTCGTCGCTCTTGTGGACCTTCTTCGTCTGCTCGGCCATCGCGCTCCTTTCGTTCTCCTCTCAGGTTACGCAGGGGCGTGCGGCGGCTCCGGGCGCGGCGCGAGCCAGCGGTTTGGTCGCCTCGCCCGCGGCCTGCCCGGGTCAGGACGACGCGAACCTGCCCGTCCGGATCCAGGAGCGCGCGATGCGCTGCCTCGTCAACGTCGCGCGCCGCCGTGCCGGGCGCGCCCCGCTTGCCGCTAGCGGCAAGCTGGCCCGCTCGGGCGGGTTGAAGTCTCGAGACATCCTGCGCTGCGACGACTTCGACCACGAGGCGTGCGGGCGGGACTTCGCCTACTGGATAGAGCGGGTCGGCTACATGGGCGACGCCTGCGGGGCGGGCGAGAACATCGCGCTCGGCACCGGCGCCTTCGCGGCGCCGCGGGCGATCTTCCGCGCCTGGATCGGCTCCGCCGGCCACCGCCGCAACATCCTCGGCGACTACGACGACCTGGGCGTCGGCCTGGAGATCGGCACGCTCGACGGACGGACGGGCGTTCACGCCTGGACCCAGCACTTCGGCCGGCGCTGCTGAGCACGGGCCGGACCCTTGCTGAGCGACCCGCCGGTAGTTGTGCACCCAGAGGGTGCTCAA
>DATABM010000037.1:0-4356 GCA_036259555.1 Solirubrobacterales bacterium | reverse complement strand
CCTACGCTTGTCCGGGCGGGAGACCCCCCATTCCCTCCCCCATACAATCGGCCCAATGCCGTTCCCCGCCACCCGCATGCGGCGACTGCGCCGCACCGAGACCCTGCGCGGCCTCGTCCGCGAGACCGAGCTCTCGCCGGCACACCTGATCCAGCCCGCCTTCGTCGTGGCCGGTGAGGGAGTCCGCGAGGAGGTGCCTGCGATGCCGGGCATCGAGCGCTTTTCGATCTCCGAGCTCGTCGCCGAGGCGACCGAGGTCGCCGCCAGCGGAATCGGCGCGCTGCTCCTTTTCGGCATTCCGGCCGATAAGGATGAAACCGGCTCTGGCGCCTACGACGACGAGGGGGTCGTGCAGATGGCGGTGCGGGCGCTCAAGGAGGCGCATCCGGAGCTGGTCGTGATCACCGACGTATGCCTTTGCGAGTACACCTCGCACGGCCATTGCGGCCTGCTGCGCGAAGGGGAGGTCGACAACGACATAACGGTCGAGCTGCTCGCCAAAACGGCGATCTCCCACGCGGAGGCGGGGGCCGACGCGGTCGCGCCAAGCGACATGATGGACGGACGGGTCGGCGCGATCCGTCACCAGCTCGACGAGGAGGGCCACGCCGGCGTGCCGATCATCGCCTACAGCGCCAAGTACGCATCGGCTTTCTACGGGCCGTTCCGCGAAGCGGCGGAGTCGACCCCCGCCGAAGGCGACCGGCGCGGCTACCAGCTCGACCCGGCCAACGCGGCCGAGGCCGTCCGGGAGGCGGAGCTCGACCTCGGGGAGGGCGCCGACATGCTGATGGTCAAGCCGGCGACTCCCTATCTGGACGTCGTGCGGCGGGTCAAGGAGGAGACCGGCGCGCCGCTTGCCGCCTACCATGTCTCGGGCGAGTACTCGATGCTGAAGGCGGCAGCCGCCAACGGCTGGATCGACGAGCGGACCGCCGTGCTCGAGACGCTGACCTCGATCCGCCGCGCCGGCGCCGACGCGATCGTCACCTACTACGCGAAGGAGGCAGCCGGATGGCTGCGAGCCGAATGAGGGAGCGTCACAGCCTGATTCCCTGCGACCGAATGAGCGCGAGCGTCATATGCCCGTGAAGGTCCCCCAGTCGAAGGCGCGCTCCCGCAAGGGCGGCTCGGCGATCCCGCTCGACGAGACGGACAAGCGGCTGATGAACCTCCTGCAGTCGAGCTTTCCGCTCGACCCCGAACCGTTTGCGCTGATCGCCTCGCAGGCCGAGCTCGACCTCGACGACGTGCTGGCGCGTACCAAGCGCCTGCTCGACGGCCGGATCATCCGCGAGATCACGCCGATCTTCGACACGCGGGCACTCGGCTACGAGTCGATGTTGGTCGCGGCCAAAGTCGATGCCGAGAATCCCCAGCGCGCCGCCGCGGCCGTCAACGCCCATCCCGGCGTCTCGCACAACTACCTGCGCACCCACGACTTCAACCTCTGGTTCACGATCGCCGTGCCGCCGGACTCCGGGCTCGGAATGGAGGGCACGCTCGAGGCGCTGATGCGGGAGACCGGCGCCGAGTCGATGCGCCAGTTGCCGACGCTGACGCTCTTCAAGATCAACATGAACCTGGAGATGGAGAAGGGCACGGACGCGCTTGCCGCCGCCGTCGAAGCGGCACCGCCTCGCGAGCTCGAGCCGCAGCCCTACGACGACCGCGACGTCGCCGTAATCAAGGCGCTGCAGGGACCGATGTCAGCCGTCGCCCGTCCCTACGACGAGGCCGCTGCGGAGCTTGCCGTCTCGACCGAGGAGTTCCTCGACCACCTGCGCGGCATGGTCGACCGCCGGATCCTGCGCCGCGTCGCCGCGATCCTCTACCACCGCCGAGCCGGCTTCTCGGCCAACGGCATGGGCGTCTGGAAAGTCCCGGAGGACGAGATCCTCGCGACCGGGCGCCGGATGGCGGCCTTCCGCGGCATCTCGCACTGCTACCAACGGCCGACCTATCCCGACTGGCCCTACAGCGTCTTCACCATGGCCCACGGCCGCTCCAAGGAGGAGTGCGACGCGATCCTCGACTCGATCGCCGAGGAGTGCGGGATGGGGCCTGAGGACCGCGCCACTCTCTACTCCTCGACCGAGTACAAGAAGGTCCGCCTTCATTACTTCACCGACGACTATTGGCGCTGGGAAGAAGAGCATTCTTGACGCCGACTCCGGCAGGGGTTCCACTTAACTTTTTTCGAAGGAACGGAGGAGGGCTGGCGCCCGACCCGCTCCGCGAAAAAAGTACAAGACGTTCCACCCCTACCGGAGTCGGCTTTAGCGCTTGATGTCCTCCTCCGAGCTGTACGCGCGGGCGGTGAAGGTCCTTCCGGGCGGGGTGAATAGCCCTGTTCGGGCGATGCGGCAGATCGGTCGCGAGCCGATCTTCGTAGAGCGGGGGGAGGGGGCTGAGCTGGTCGATGTAGACGGCAACCGCTACCTCGACTGGGTCGGCTCCTGGGGTCCGCTGCTCCTCGGCCACGCCCACCCGGCCGTGGTCGAGGCCGTGACCGCCGCCGCGGGGCGCGGCACGAGCTACGGCGCGGCGACCCGGGGCGAGGTCGAGCTGGCCGAGGAGGTAGCCGCCCGCATCCCCTCGGTCGAGATGCTGCGCATGACGAGCTCCGGAACCGAGGCGGCGATGGGGGCGGTGCGGCTCGCCCGGGCGATCACCGGCCGCGAGACGATAGTCAAGTTCGCCGGTGCCTACCACGGCCACTCCGACGGGCTGCTCGCCGACGCCGGCTCGGGTCTGGCGACCCTGGCGGTCCCGGCCAGCCCCGGTGTCACTGCCGGGCAGGCGGCGGGAACGGTCGTCGTGCCGTGGAACGACCGCGAGGCGGTCGAAAGGGCGCTCGGAGAGCACGAGGTCGCGGCGCTGATCGCCGAGCCGATCGCCGCCAACATGGGGGTGGTCCCGCCAGATGACAGCTTCCTGGCGTTCCTGCGCTCGGCCACTCGGGACACCGGGGCGCTCTGGATCCTCGACGAGGTGATCACCGGCTTCCGGGTCGCCCGTGGCGGCGCCCAGGAGCTCTACGGCGTCGAACCGGACCTCACGGTGATGGGCAAGGTGCTCGGCGGCGGCCTGCCCGCGGCCGCCTTCGGCGGGCCGCGCGCGGCGATGGAACGGGTTGCGCCGGCCGGCGACGTCTACCAAGCGGGCACTCTCTCGGGCAACCCACTTGCCGTGGCGGCCGGATTGGCAACCCTGCGACAGCTCGACGACGCTGCTTACGGGCGGCTCGGGGCGCTCACCGACCGCCTCGCCGCCGGGTTCCGCGAGCTCGCCGCGGACCGACCGCTGCAGGTCGCCGCGGTCCCCGGCCTCGTCACGCTCTTCTTCAGTGCCGAACCGGTCCGCGACTTCGCCGCGGCCTCGGCCTGCGACCTCGAGGCGCACGCGCACTTCTGCCGCGCGCTGCTCGAGCGGGGCGTCTATCCGCCGCCCTCGCAGTTCGAGGCCTGGTTCGTCTCGCTCGCCCACGACGAGACGACGGTCGATCGCACCGTTGAAGCCGCGAGCGGGGCGCTGGTCGAGGCGGTCGGCTAACCGGTCCCGCCGACCGCTGCGACCGCCGTCCGCCACAGCTCCGGCACCTCGTCCTCGCGGCCCTCGGTGTGGAGCTGGGCGCAGCGCCCGATCAGCTCGGCAAGGACGCCGACTGCCGCAGCGTCCCCAAGCGCGGCGAGTCGCTCGATGCCGAGCGCGTAGAGGTAGTCGCCGGCCAGCAGCGCCAGGTCCGGATCGTGGCCGGAGAGAAGCCGCGACTCCCCGTAGTGGAGGAGGTAGCCCTCCCGCACCGACTCGATCACCAGCGAGCCGCCGCCGCCGTCGGTCGGGTTGAGGACGTACGACGAGATCGGGGTGGCCTCCTCCCGCAGCTGCCCCGCGAGAACGCGAAGCGCTTCCACTACCGGACCTCGCAGTCGCGGATCAACGTCGAGTCGATGCGGCGCCCGCCGGCGAACTCGAAGGTGCCACGGGCGAACGGAAACACCGCGCCCGGGAAGCCTGCCGGCGCCGGGCAGCCGGCGTTGACGAAGCTGCGGCGCTGGCCCCGATACGGGTATGTGCGTTGCAGCGTCATCTCGAAGTGGGTGACGTAGGCCCATTTCCTAGCCGACTGCGGCAACACGGTACGGATGACCGTGCCGAAGGTTCCCGGCCGGCGCGAAATCTTGAAGCTGAGCACGAAGGCCGAGGGCGGCCGTATCCCGTAGACCTGGGCGAGCAGCCGCTGCTTGCCGCCGGTCGGCTTCGCGTTGAAGACGAGCAGCGGCCCTCTGAAGGTGAACGGCGGTTGGTTGGACAGGAGCACGCGAACGCCGACGCGACCGCTGCCGACGATCG
>DATABM010000036.1:0-5870 GCA_036259555.1 Solirubrobacterales bacterium | reverse complement strand
ATCCGTCATACGAACGGATAAGTCGCCCCGATCGGAGGGGCCGTAGGGCGCTTCGGCCAGATCGGCGTCGCCCTCCTCGCGCCAGCGCCGCGACATCGCGCGCAGCACGAGGACCAGACCGGTGCCGAGCCCGGCATAGAGGAGCACGACGCCGGCGAAGACGAACCAGATCCCCTCCGCCTCGGTCACCGCTTCGGAGGTGCGCATGTAACCCTGCACGATCCAGGGCTGCCGGCCCACCTCGGTGACGATCCAGCCGCACCACATCGCCACCACGGCGGCGGCGCCCGAGACGGCGACCGCGCGCAGGAACCACCGCGTGGCCGGCGGCCCACGGCGCCGCCACCAGACGACCGCCAGCCAGGCCGACAGCGCCAGGAGCCCGAAGCCGATTCCGACCATCGTGTCGAAGGCCAGGTGCAGCATCGTGTTGGCCGGCGGCCGCTCATCGGGCGGGATGTCCTCGAGGCCGGTCACCACCGTGTCGGTGCTGAAGCCGACCAGCCAGGAGTTGAGGCCGGGGATCCCGATGCCCCCCTTGACGCCGTCGTCGGTGCAGATGCCGCCCAGGTACTCGGTCTGGTCGGGCCCGGTCTCCTGCACGCACTCGAAGCCGGCGAACTTCGCGGGCTGGTCCTCCGCCACCGAGCGGGCGGCGACGTCGCCGACGTAGATCTGGACCGGCGTCGCGATCGCCGCCACGGTCAGCGGGATCAGCAGGCCGAGGCGGTGCAGCCTGTCGCGCCGCCCACGCAGCATGCCGACCGCGTAGATCGAGGCGACCAGGAAACCGGTGACCATGTAGGCGGCGAGGATCATGTGCGGCACCTCGTAGTGCCAGGCGCCGTTGAAGATGACCTCGAGCGGGTCGGTTTCGACGACCTTGCCGGCGGCGTCGAGGGCGAAGCCCCCCGGCTGGTTCATCCAGGCGTTGGCGCTGACCACTGCGAAGGCGCCGCCGATGCCGGTGAGGACCATCGGCACCCCCGACCAGAAGTGAGCCCAGTCGCCGAGCCGCTTCCAGCCGTAGATGTAGATGGCGAGGAAGATCGCCTCGACGAAGAAGAAGATGCCCTCGATCGCAAAGGCGATGCCGAAGGCGTCGCCGAAGCGCTCCATGAAGCGCGGCCAGAGCAGGCCGAACTCGAAGCTGAGAACGGTGCCGCTTACCGCGCCGACCGCGAAGGTGACCGCCATCGCCTTCGACCAGCGCCGCGCCAGGTGCAGCGCATCGCGGTCGCCGCGCTTCAAGCCGAGCCAGTTGGCAACCAGGATGATCGCCGGGAAGGCGACGCCGATGCAGGCCAGCACGATGTGGAAGGCCAGCGTGAAGGCCATCAGCTGGCGTGCCGCGAGCAGGTTGGACTCCGACGCCGCGAGCGGGAGGGCGTCGAACGGCACCGCCTACTCCTCCGCTGTCTCCGGCGCGGCCCGCGCGGCGCGGTAGCGGCGGATCAGCGCGTTGGTCGAGCTGTCGTGGCGCAGCTCGGGCTCCTCCGGCGCCTGCAGCTCCGGCACGATCGCCTTCGCCAGCTGCTTGCCGAGCTCGACCCCCCACTGGTCAAAGGAGTCGATGCCCCAGATCGTGCCCTGGACGAAGGTGCTGTGCTCGTAGAGGGCGACGAGCGCGCCCAGCGTGCGCGGGTCGAGCCGCTCGGCGAGGATCGTGTTCGAGGGCCGGTTGCCCTCCATGACTCGGTGGGGGACGACCTTCTCCGGGGTCCCCTCCTCGCGCACCTGCCCCGGCGTCTTGCCGAAGGCGAGCGCCTCGCCCTGGGCGAAGACGTTGGAGACGAGCAGGTCGTGGTGCGCGCCGAGCGGGTTGAGGGAGCGCATGAACCCGATGAAGTCGCAAGGGACGAGGCGCGTTCCCTGGTGGAGCAGCTGGTAGAAGGAGTGCTGCCCGTTGGTCCCCGGCTCGCCCCAGTAGATCGCGCCGGTGTCGTAGTCGACGCGCCCGCCGTCGAGGGTGACGTGCTTGCCGTTCGACTCCATCGTCAGCTGCTGCAGGTAGGCGGGGAAACGGTGCAGGTACTGGTCGTAGGGAAGCACCGCGCAGGTCTCGGCGCCGAAGAAGTCGGCGTACCAGACGGCGAGCAGGCCGAGCAGCACCGGCAGGTTGGCCTCCAGCGGCGCCTCGCGGAAGTGCTCGTCCATGGCGTGGAAACCGGCCAGCAGCTCGGCGAAGCGCTCGGGACCGACCGCCAGCATCGTCGAGAGGCCGATCGCCGAGTCCATCGAGTAGCGGCCGCCGACCCAGTCCCAGAAGCCGAACATGTTGTCGACGTCGATGCCGAACTCGGCGACCCCCTCGGCATTCGTCGAGACGGCGACGAAGTGCTTCGCGACCGCGGCCTCGTCGCCGCCGAGGCCCGCCAGCATCCACTCGCGCGCCGTGCGGGCGTTGGTCATCGTCTCCAGCGTCGTGAAGGTCTTCGAGGAGACGACGAACAGCGTCTCGGCCGGATCGAGGTCGCGGGTCGCCTCGGCGAAGTCGGTGCCGTCGACGTTGGAGACGAAGCGGAACCGCATCTCGCGGCGGCTGTAGTGGCGGAGCGCCTCGTAGGCCATCGTCGGCCCGAGGTCCGAGCCGCCGATGCCGACGTTGACGACGTTGCGGATCGGGCGGCCGGTGTGGCCCGTCCACTCCCCCGAGCGGACCCGCTCGGCGAAAGCGGCCATGCGATCGAGCACCTCGTGGACCTGCTTGACGACGTCCGTGCCCTCGACGAGGAGCGAGCGCCCGCGCGGCATCCGCAGCGCGACGTGGAGGACGGAGCGCCCCTCGGAGACGTTGATCCGCTCGCCGCGGAACATCGCCTCGCGGCGCTCCTCGACCCCGCGCTCACGGGCGAGGTCGCACAGCAGGCCGAGCGTCTCGTCGACGATCCGGTTCTTCGAGTAGTCGAGGTAGAGGCCGGCCCCCTCGGCCACGAGCCGCTCGCCTCGGTCGGGATCGGTGGCGAAGAGGTCGCGCAGATGGCGACTGCGAACCTCGTCGAAATGGCGCTCCAGCTCCGTCCAGGGGGCGGTTTCGCGAAGCGGAATCACGGGGCCGACCCTACCTGCCGATGGGCCGAAAACGACGGCCGGAGCGGCGTTTTCGGCCTAGCGGCGGTCAGGGCTCGATGCGGGTGACGGTCCCGTTGCCGTTGTTGGCGACCCATACCGCCTCTTCGCCGACCACGACGGCGCCGGGGCTGGGGCCGACCGCGATCGGGTCGCCGATCGGCTCGGCGTCCTCCATGTCGATGCGGGTCACCGTGCCGTCGCCTGCGTTCGCGACCCAGACCACGCTGGTGCCTGCGTCTATGCCGCCGGGACGATCGCCTACCTCGATCAGCTCCGGCGGCAGGGTCGGGAACGCAGGGCTGACCTTGGTAACCGCGTCGCCGCGCGTAGTTGCAACCCAGACGTCCCCTCGCCCGACCGTTATGCCCGCCGGCCCTCGACCCGTCGGGATCGGTTCGTCGGCGGAGGCGGTGTCGAACGGTATGCGGCGCACGTTGCCGGTCGACGCGCTGCTGACCCAGACGGCACCGGCTCCGACCGCCAGCCGCAAGGGGTAGGCGTGGGGCTCGATGCCGCGCCTGTAGACCTCGTTGCCGGCCGGGTTGATCGCCGTTATTCCGCGACCGGCCTCGTCGGCGACCCAGACACGTCCGCCGCCGAAGACGATCGCACCGGGCCGGCCGCCGACCCTGATCTCTTCCCTGCCGTTGGCCCGCTCGACGCGGAACACGCTGCCGGTGCGCGGGCTCGATACCCAGATCGAACCGTCGCCAACCGCCACCCCGGCGATCCCCCTCTCCAGATCGACGCTCCTGCCGAGGACCTCGCCGGTCGCAGGATTTAGGCCCGACAGCGTCCCGTCCGCCGCGCTGGTCACCCAAACCCCACCTTCCCCAGTGGCCAGGCGGAGCGGCCCCCGGCCGACCTCGATCGGGTCGGAGACGGACACGGCGTCCCAGTCGTAGATGTAGATCGCGTAGAGGAAGGCGGCCGCGGCGACGACCAAGCCACCGACGAACCATGCGGCGAAGCCGGAGGCGATCAAACGGCGCCAGCGGCTCAGGCCGACGCCGGGCGCGCCCTCGTGGGCGAGTCGCCGCGTTTGGTCGCCGAGCAGCAGGGTCGGCCGGTCCGGCGCCTCGGTGAGGACCGCAGTCGCGGTCGGCGTCGCCCCCTGCCGCTCGCGTGCCGCCTCGATCAGCGCGCCGGCACTCGACCAGCGCTCAGCCGGGTTCTTGGCCACCGCCCGCTCGATCACCGCGTCGAGGCCGCGCGGCATCTCCGGCTCCGCGTCGCCGTCCTGACGGGCGAACGGCGCGATCCCCGTGACCGCCTCGTAGAGGACGCAGCCGAGCGAGTAGACGTCGGCCGCCGGGCCGACCCGGGAGCCTCGCCACTGCTCGGGAGACATGTATTCGGCAGTGCCGACCACCGAGGCGTCGCTGAGCACGCCAGAGTCGCCGAGCGCCTTGGCGAGGCCGAAGTCCGTGAGGTAGGCGCGGTTGCCTTCGAGCAGGATGTTGTGCGGCTTGACGTCGCGGTGGACGATCCCCGTCGCATGGGCCGCATCGAGTGCCTCCGCCACCTGCCCGAGCAGCTCGACCGCCTCGTGAGGAGCGAGCGGCCCACGTGCCGCAATCCGCTTCTTGAGGTCGCCGCCCATCACCAGCCGCATCGCGACGATCAGCTCGCCGTCCTCCTCGCGCGCGTCGTAGACGGGTACGACACTCGGATGGTCGAGGCGCGCGGCGAGCCGAGACTCGTGCAGGAAGCGCTCACGGAATCCCTCCTGCTCGGCGAGGTGGCGGGCGATCACCTTCAGCGCCACGGGGCGTTCCAGGGCCAGATGGGTCGCCCGGTACACGACGCCCATCCCGCCCCGGGCGATCAGCCCGTCGATGCGATAGCCGGCAAGCGTCGAGCCGATCGAGGGTTCCGCCACCCCGCCGTTATATCGGCGCCATAGGGGGAGACGGCGCTAGCGGCTCCCCGGTCGCGGCTGCCAGACCGGTTCCTTCAGCGCACCGAAGTGGCCCAACTCCGTCAACGGGGGGCGAGTGAACCGCACCGTTTCCATGCGGAAGTGGAAATAGTCCGTCGCCGTGGCGATCAGCGCCCGGCCATCGGGAGCGTACGCCGGATCGCTGTAGAGCTCGCAGCGGCCGCAGCGGTCCGGCGTACGGGTCAACTGGCTGATCTTCCCGTCGCGGAGTCGGACCGTGTAGATGTGGCTTTCGGATTCCTCGCTCGCCGCGAAGGCGATCGCCCGCCCCGAGGGACTGAAGTCGGGCTCGTTGGCGGCCTTGCCCAACCGCGGCGTGAGGTCGCGGATCCGCGAGCCGTCCGGTCGCATCGTATGGACGTGAGCGCCCCGTATGAAGGCGACGAGGTTGCCACGCGGTGAGAAGGTGGGCTCGTGTCCTGAGGTCAGCCGTCGCAGCCCGGTCCCGTCGGTGCGAACGGAGTAGATGCTGGCTCGAGGCGCTTCCACCCGGGGGCTGCGCGTGAACAGGATGCGACGGCCGGATCGAGTGAAGGCGGGTGCGCTGTCGCCGTGGCGCCCATCGGTGAGCTGGCTAACCCCGCTGCCGTCGGTCCGCATCATGAAGATGGCGCGGCCAACCGTCGGCTGCGTCTCGCCGGCCGGGATGACGCGGCTGAACGCGATCCACTGCCCGTTCGGCGAAACCGTCGGTTCGCCGTCGCTGCTGTCGGCGGTCAGCTGCACGCGGGGCCGACGCTCGCCGGGGGCGCGCCGCCAGATGCCGTCGGGAGAGCGGTCCAGTCCTTCTTCGTCAGCAGCGAGCTCGACAAAGAAGATGGCGCCGTTGGAGCCCGGCCAGGCGGCGTCGGCGGCC
>DATABM010000035.1:0-32595 GCA_036259555.1 Solirubrobacterales bacterium | reverse complement strand
CCCCCCCCCCCCCCCCCCCCCGCCCACTTAGCAACGGGTTCGCGGAACTAAGGCGCGGTGACCGCCCACGTTCCGTAGGCGAAGTTGTTTTGGACTTCTACCTCGGGATCAGGGTTGAAAGTAGGCAGGTACAGCACCACGGCGCCGTATTTCGAGGCGCCTGGCACCAGCGGTTCGGTCGGCTTTGCGATGTTAAGCCCCAGAGCAGCCTCGGCGTTTTCTGCGTCTTTTTTGAACGCCTCGTATACGCATAGATTCCCAGGAGCCGCTTTGGGTTCCGCCGCCGTCCCGGGGCAGTCAGCAGTGGGCGGCGCGTTCATGGTGCGGAAATTATCGCTGTCTGCGGCCGGCTCAGAAGCGAGCGGGATCGGGAACGAGATCGGAATGAACTGCAGCGAGGACCCGTCTTCGCTCACGTCATCCCCGCCAAAGCCCCAGCTACCCGTCATCGTTGCGTTTTTGGGAAGCGTGCCACCAGCGGTCCACGGCGAGCCGGTAGTACCCGTGGTGCCGGTGGCCCCGGTCGGACCGGTGGCGCCCTTAGTGCCGTTGGTGCCGTTGGTGCCGGCGTCGCCCTTATCGCCCTTGGCGCCAGCGGGGCCCGCCGGGCCCTGCGGACCAGCGGGGCCAGCCGGACCCTGCGCGCCTTTCGGGCCGCGGGGGCCGCGGGGGCCTTTTTTGGCTTTCTTTGCCGAGGCGCTGGCCTTCGAGTCGCCGGAGCCGTTATTGGTTGCCGCGTAGGCGCCGCCGAACATGGCAAACACCAGGGCGATCACCGAGATGACCCCCGGGATCCCGAAGCGGTTGCGGAATGACGAGAACATCAAATATCTCTCCTTGCCCGTGAGCCCCTCTGCCGACCACTCCTTGTGGCCCCTTGGCGACTCGGTTATCTCCCTGTGCCGGAAACGCGGATATCCGTGTTTCTCGATCTTAGGTGAGAGTAGACAAGCGGTTCTACGATGTCAAGCGCGAGGGCGACCGTCCTGCAACGACGAGATCTGCTTGCCTGTCCGGGCGCTGCGGGGCGCTGCTCAGCGAACGATGCGGAAGCTGCGGCGGACCGGCTTCGAGGGCTTGCCGCCGAGGTCGACCGCTCTCGCAACGAGGCGATAGGCGCCGGGGCGCAGCGCCCTCTGGCGCAGGCGGCCGCTGAAGCGGAAGCTGTTGAGCCCGGCAGCAGTGGGACGACGGAAAGAGCCGCGGAGCCGCACGTAGCGAGCGCCGGAGCGGCGCTGCACCGTGAACTTGGTGCGAGCGGGCTCGGAGGCGCGGTAGGCGACCAGTGCCCCCGTCGCGGCGGCGGCCCTGGCGCTCGGCCCCTTCCCCGCCGCGGCGAACGTCTTCGGCGAGAGCTTCAGCCCCCATAGCTGCGGCGCGGCGTCAGGCCCCGGATCCGGCGGCGCGACCGGCAGGTACTCGTAGCGGTCGGCGGTGGAGTCGAGGCTCGAGCCACCGGCCGTCTCGACGCTCACCTCGACGACCCCCGGCTCGTGCGGGGGCGCCACCGCGATCACCTGGTTGCCGTCGGCCTTGATCACCTGGGCGGCAGGCACCGAGCCGAACTTGACCGCGGTGGCGACCGCCAGGTGCCGACCGGTGAGGACGACGACGTCGCCGCCACTCGCCGGGCCGGACGTCGACGTCATGTGGACGATCAGGGGCTCGAACAACTCGACGGTGGCGTTGAACAGCGGCAGCGAGCCGCTGCCCGTCTCGGTGGGCGAGGCCGGTGCTTTTTCCGGCAGGCCGGTCGAGAAGCCGCTCCAAGCGGCGCCGGGGGCGGTGGCATCGCCGAGCAGGATCGAGGGATCGACGGTGGGGAAGTTGCTGGTGACGTCGATGCCGATCTGCTGGCCGGCGTCTATGTCGATAGCGGCCGGCGTATCGCCGACGCCGTCGCTCTGTTTGGCGAGGCCGGAGGTGTTGACCCCTCTGAAACTGCCGCCGCCGACGTCCTCGACGACGCGCAGCCGCAGCCGGGTCGGCGGCGCGCCCTTGACCCGCCAGGAGACGATCGTCCCGTCGGCGGGCGTCTTCACCAGACCGCCCGGGACCGCGGTCGGCACGAAGGTCTTGAAGCTCGAGCAGGAGAGGTCGCATTCGGCGAAGGGATCCGAAGCGGAGAGGTCGGTCGGGCCGAGGACGATCGTCACCGCCCCCGCCGGCGCGGCCGGAAGCGCGGCAGTCGCGAGGCACGCCAGCGCGATCCAGGCTCCCCTACCGAAGCGCATAAACGCCAGGGTACGCCATCTCCCGCTCACCGCAACTGATCCGGAGTCAAGGCGTAGGCTTCGACCGCGCCGACCTTCCATACGCCGTCCTCGACGTACATCGGCATGTCGGCCGAGAGCGTGTCGGGGGTCTTGTAGATGACGAAGGCGCGGTTGCCGTCGCCCCGGCGGACGCTCGAGACGTCGATTTCGGCCTGCTCGGCGAGGCGAGCCTGGGGCACGCGGCTCATCAGCGCCCCGAAGGTTTCCGGGCAGCCCCTGCCCTCGCCTTCGAGGTTCTCCCGCAATGGGCCGTAGATTCGCGCGCAAGCCGTGGCCCAGTCGGCTTCGGCCTTTGCGGTCAGGAACTGGACCAGGGCGAAGGTAATGTTGGTCGCCTCTTCGCCTTCGGCCTCCTCGCCGAAGGCCTTGATCGACGAGTAGGAGTTCTTTTGCGCAGTATCGTGCGCCTCGGGGCTCGGCGGGACCGTCTGCACCGTGCCGGTCGAGGTCACGATGGCGCCCCTGATGCTGCCTGGGTCGGTCGTCAGGTCGACGCTGCCGCTGCCGGATCGGCCCTCTGCCCCGCTCGGGGGGGAGTTCGCCCCGCGCCCGTCCGCCCCATCCTCGCGCCCATCGGTCTTGCCGCCCTTGTCGCCCTTGCCGCTGTTGCCGCCGCCGTTCGGCTCGGCGGGGGCAGCGACCTCGCTCCGCGCCGCGGCGCTCGAGGCCGCGTCATCGTCGTCGTCTCCTCCGCAGGCGCTCAGGCCGAGCCCGAAGGCGGCGCCGAGCGCGACGACCGCGACCAGGGCCATCGAGGTGCGCAATCGCTCCAGTGCGTTCACGATCCTTCTCCCTTCATCTGTCCCGGCCCGGGCTGCAGGTGCACGTACCAGCGCCCACCTTCCCGGGCGAAGGCGAGCTCGCCGCCGTTGGCCAGCTCTGCCGTCGCATATGCCCCCTCGAACGACAGCGCCTCGATCTCGAGCTTGGGATCCTGCGCGCGGAAGAGCGGATTGCGCTCACGGCCCCAGACCGACAGGCACTCCTTCTCGCCCTTGGTCCTGCCGCCACCGAGCTTGAGGACGTCGTTGGGGGCGAGGATCTCGCAAAAGGCCTGGACGTCCTTCGCGGCGAGGATCTGCTGGAAGCGAGCGGTCGTCGCCTCGATCTGGGCTTCGGCATCCTCGCGGCCGGTCGAGGACTCGTCGCCGCAGCCGGACAGGAGGGCCGCGGCGAGGGCGAACGAGGCCGCCCAAACGATCGGCCTCCCGCCCATCCTCATCCCCTCACCCGGCATTCGTTGAGGCTCGAGTTGAAGATCCGCTGGCCTCCGGCGAAGCGGAACTCCACGCGGGCCAGCTCGAAGGAGAGCCGGTCGATGCCGGCACTGCGCGGAATCGGGCAATTGGCGAGCAGGTAGCTGCGTCTCTGGCCGCCGGCACGGTAGGTCCGAAACAGCGTCATGCGGAAGCCGGTGACGTAACCGTAGCCGGCAGCGAGCCGGGGGAACTGGGCGGTGAGCACGGTGCCGAAGCTGCCGCGTCGCGAGCGGATCGAGAGCGGGATGACGAAGGTCCCCTCCACCGGCTCGGTCGTGTAGATGTGCATCAGGATCCGCCTGCCGGCGTTGAACAACAGCAGGTTGGCTTTGGTGCGCAGGCGCTTGCCGTCCGGGAAGCGAACGGCCGTGGTGACGAAGCCCTCGCCGACGAGGGCGTCCCGGCACACGGATAGCGCGGCGTCGGTACTGCGCTGACCGAGGCGCGACTCAGAGCAGCGCGCGAGGCCGGCGCTCTGCACGACTCCCCCCCTCGCCAGCTGCAGCGTCATCGTCTTCAGGGCGGGGACGTCGGAGCCGTCGAGTTGCTCGAAGGAGCCGACGAAGCCGACCTTGACCGGGACGAGCTCCTCGCGGGGCAGAACCTTGGGCTTGATCCCGGCGTCGAAGAAGACGAGGAGCTTGCCTTCCTGCACGTAGTCGGCGCGGGCGAACGAGACGGTCAGCGCCAGCAGGCCCGCGGCGCAGGCTAGGACGGTTAGCTTTCTCATCTGCTTCCTTTCTTCTTCTTCTTCGGAGCGGGCAGGAAGAGGGCGATCCGCAACGAGCGCCGTCGCGCGTTCCCCGCCGCGTCGCTCCCCGCTGCCTTGACCTTGACGCTAGCCCTGCCGCCATTGGCGAGCGCCCGACGGGCGGCCCGGTAGGCGGCTCCGGGGAGGCGCAGGCGGAGCCGCCGCTCGACCCCGTTGGCGAGTTCGACCCGAGCAGGCCGCGTCTTCCCCCGCTTCCTCAGCGTCCGTTTCGGACCCCTCAGCAGCGAGGTCGAGAAGCCGCGAGCGCTCATCTGGCAGCGCTCCACTGGGCACCGCCCGACCACCACGACCCGCCGCGACAGGCGCTGGCGCCGGGCGCCGCTGAGCCGGAAATCAGGTGGGGTGGCGTCCCGGATCTCGACCCGCTGGCGGGCCGAGCCCCGCGGGCTGCCGTTGCAGGCCACGGTCTGGCCGGTGAAGAGCCGGGCGACGGAGCAGCCCTCGGCATCGGTCACGGTCAGGCTCACCGTATAGGGGCCGGGCTTGGCGTAGACGTGTTCGGCGGTCGGTCCCTGCGTGACTTCGGACTCGCCGTCGCCGAAGCTCCAGGCGTAGAGGGCGACCTGGCCGTCGCGGTCCGAGGAGACCGATGCATCGAAGACGACCGGCGCGCCCGCGTCGCGCTTTGCGGAAGCCACCGCGAACGAGGCGGTCGGGCCCTGGTCGGGCACGATCGCGATGCCCTGCGGTTCGGCGCCCACCGCGACCTGACCGGCAGGGAGATTGGCGAGCGTGTCGAGGATCGTGACGCTGGCCGCGGTCCCGTTGGTGACGTAGGCGCGAGTCCCGTCGGGGGCGATCGCGATCCCGCTCGGCGAGGCGAAGCCGCCGATCGGGGAGCCGACGGTCTGATGGCTCGAGGTGTCGATCGCGACGACCGTGTCGGCGCTCTTAGCCGCGACGTAGGTGCGTGGGCCGTTGGGGTTGACGGCGATGCCGGCCGGGTTGGTGCCGACCGGAAGCGGAGCGCCGAGGACGGTGGCGGTGATCGTGTTGAAGACGCTGACCGAGGTCGAGTTGGAGTTGGTGACGAAGCCGCGGGCGCCGTCCGGCTCGAGCGAGATCCGAGCCGGCCCGAGCCCGGCACCGGTTTGGACCGCTCCGGTGACGACGTTGGCGGCGGTCGCGATCAGGGCGATGTCGTCGCCGCGCTGGGCGACGAAGGCAGTCGCGCCGTCGGGGGAGATCGCGACGCTCGCCGGCTCGGCGCCCGCTTCGAGCGGGATCGTCGCGACTGCCGAGCCGGTCGCGAGATCGAGCACCGAGACCGTGTCGTCTTCGGAATTGGCGACGTAGGCGCGGGTGCCGTCGGGGGAGATCGCAATCCCGCTCGGCCCTTCGCCGACCTCGATCGGCGGGCCGACGACCTGATGGGTCCCGGTGTCGATCGCGAGGACGGCGTCGCCCGCCGCGTCGGCCACGTAGGC
This sequence comes from Solirubrobacterales bacterium, assembly GCA_036259555.1. Classification (GTDB taxonomy): domain Bacteria; phylum Actinomycetota; class Thermoleophilia; order Solirubrobacterales; family 70-9; genus VRUE01. Next base: position 26,861 of record DATABM010000035.1, on the reverse strand, counting down.
CCGCCCGCCGTCGGGCGCGATCGCCACGTCCACGGGTTCGCCGCCGACCGGGATCGTCGCCACGACCGCGTTGGCTTTGGACTCGATCGCCGAGACCGTCCCGTCGCCGGCGTTGGCGACGTAGATCTCGCGAGCCGTCGCCGGCGAGGCGAGCGCCGCGACGAGAACGGCGGCGACGAGGAACCCGAGCGGGGGCATCGGACGACTCATCTCTTCCCCCGGGCGGGACCGCCGAAGACGCCGCTGCCACGCCCCTTGGCGATCACGCGGAAGAGCCGCCTCGCAGGGCTCGGATCGACGTTGCCCAGCGCGTCGGTCGCGAAAACCTCGAAGCGGTGGCGACCCCGTCCCGCTCGGATACGCATCGGGGAGCCACAGGGACGGAAGCGCCTTTTGTCGAGGCGGCAGGCGAACTCCGAACGCGGTCGCGAGGAGGAGAATGAGAAGCGCAGGCCGATCCGGCGCTTGCCGGTCCTGATCACACCCGGCGGAGCTTTGTCGATCGTCGTCTCGGGTGGCGTCCCTTCGACCGTCCAGACGTGGGCGGCGGGCGTCGGATCGGGGTTGCCGGCGCGGTCGATCGCGCGCACCTCGAACACATGACGGCCGTTGCGCAGGGCTGGGTAGGCCTTGCCGGTCGCCTCACAGGCCGAGAAGGCCTCGGAGTCGATCCGGCACTCGAAGCGGGACCCCGGCTCGTTGGAGGAATACGCGAAGCGCGCCGAGGTCAGCCTGGTGCGGCTCGGGGGGCCGGAACCTATGTCGGTGAAAGGAGGGCTCGAGTCGCCGAACGACGTGTCGACCAGGAAGACGTGCTCGGCGGCCGAGGGGTCCTGGTTGGTCGCCTGATCGGAGGACCAGACGCGGAAGGTGTGGCGGCCTTCGGCGAGGAAGAAATACGTTTTGCCCGGTTCGCAAGGTTGTTTGGGCCCATTGTCGAGCCGGCAGACGAAGGTCGGATGGTGCTCGGAGGAGGAGAAGGAGAAGGAGGCGGCGAAGCCGCTGGAGACGGCACCGGGAGTCGACGTGATCGTCGTCTCGGGCGGGACCGTGTCGACCTCGAACGTCCAGGAGGCGGGCGTCGGGTCGACCTCGCCGCCGACCGATGCCTTCGCCCGGAATTCGTACAGCCCGTCGGCCAGCGGGCCGTAGGTGTTACCTGCCGGGGGGCACGCCGTGAACGGGGCTCCCTGGAAGCTGCATTCGAAGCGGGGACCGAAGTCTGGTGGGCTCTCGCCGAAGGCGAAGGTCGGGGTGGTGTCGTTGGTTGGGTTGCCCGGGGTCGCGTTGAAGATCGTCTCCGGCGTGCAGGCGACTTCCGGGGGCGAAGCCGAGTTGTTGCGCGGCTGAACCCCGCCGGCGAAGTCCTTGCCACTGCTGCCGGTGTCGTCGAGCCGGTCGAGCCAGGTCGGACATGGTTGATCGATCGAGCGGCCGAGCGCCCCGACGGGCGTGACGTTGCCGAATGGATCCACGCCGGCGTTCGACTGAGGATCCGGGAGGGAGCCGCCCGCTGGCGTGTTGATCGACGGGAAGTGGCTCCATGCGACGCAGTCGGCCGGATAGACGCCGTGGATGCAGACTGCGCCGCCATCCGGGTCGAGGGCGTCCTGATCGGCGATCTCGACGTCGGGCTGCGGAAAGCCAGGGGCGGCGGCTGCCGCTTCCGTGGCGATCAGGATCGCTCGCTGACTTTCGGCATTGGCGAGCGTGCCGCTGAGCGGGACGCTGCGGGCGATCGTGCCGTCGATGCCGTAGAAGTCGAGCGTCTCCCCCGCGAGCTCCGACTGGCCGTCGGCGGTCATCTGCAGCATCACGTACTCGGGGCCCGAGATGGCGAGCTGACGGATCAGCAGCGGCGCGTCGGTCGGCGCGGCCGCGGCGGGCGAGGAGGCAGTCGAGACCATCGGCAGGGCGACCGCGATGGCGAGGATCGCGGTCCTTCTCACCGCCGCTGTCCCCGTCGCGGGGAAGAGGTGCTGAAGAACCCGCCGCCCCCGCGCTTTACGACGCGGAAGATCCTCCTGGCCGGCGTCGTCTCCTCGTTGCCGAGCGAGTCGACCGCGTAGACCTCGAGTCGGTGGCGTCCGGGCCTCGCCCGCACGGTCTTCGTCCTCGCGCAGGGCTTCAGCCGCGCTTTGTCGAGGCGGCAGCGGAAGGTCGAGCCGGGCTTGTCGGAGGCGAAGACGAACTTCACCTTCGCTCGCCTCCCTTTGCGCAGGACCACCCTGCCGGCAGGTCCTTTGGCGATCCGCGAGTTCGGCAGCGGCGCCGCGACGCGCCAGGAGTACGCGGCCGGAACCGAGTCGACGTTGCCGGCCGCATCGGTCGCCCTCACCTCGAAGCTGTAGGAGCCGTTGCGGAGGTCGCGGTAGGAGATGCCGCCGGCGTCGCAGGCGGAGAAGGCGGCGCTGCCGAGGCGGCACTCGAAGCGCGAGCCTCGCTCCGAGGACGCGTAGCGGAACGAGGCGTCGGAGGAGGGGCTAGAGCTGGGCGGGCCGGCCACGATCGACGTGTCCGGCGGCGTCAGGTCGCCGAGCACCTTCTGCACCGTGAAGCTGTCCTCAGCTGCCGACTCGTCTTTGTTGCCAGCGTTGTCGATCGCCCAGACGCGGAAGGTGTGGGAGCCGTCGGTGAGGTCGAAGTAGGTTTTGCCGCTGGCCGAGCAGACCTGGATCGCGCCGGAGTCGAGCTGGCACCGGAAACCCGACTGCGACTCGGAGGACGTGTAGGTGAAGGAGACCGAGAAGCCCGAGTTCGGATCGGGCGGGCGAGAGGCGATCGAGGTCTCCGGGGCGACCGTGTCGACGGTCCAGGTATAGGAGTCCGGCGTCGCGTCGACTCCGCCTTCGCCCTCCGCCCTGACGCGAAAGGTGTGCAGGCCGTCGGAGAGCGGACCGGGATACGCGATCGAGCCCGAGTCGCAAGCGACGGCGGTGGCGAAGGAGCCGTTGCCGTCCAGCTCGCATTCGAAGGTCGCACCGGGCTCGTCGGGCAGCTCGGCGAAGCTGAAGGCGGCGGATGGATCGTTGGTCGGGTTGGCGGGCGCGGTGTTGATCGCGGTGTCGGGGGGGCACCGCTGCTCGGTCGGGGTCGCCGAGTTGTTGCGCGGCGTCGGCGCGACCGCCTCGAAGTCGGTGTCGCTGTTGTCGCTGTCGTCGGGGGAGTCCAGGTAGGTCGAGCAGCCGGCCGTAATCCTGCGCGTCAGCGCCAGTTCGTTGCCGATCGGATCCGCGACTCCGCTCTGCGGGTTCGGCAGGACGGCCGGCGTCGCAAACGTGCCCCACGCCACGCAGTCGGCGGGGACGGCACCGGTGAAGCAGACGGCGCCGCCGAGGGGAGAGATGCGATCGCCGGCCGGCAGGGTGAAGTCGGCGCTGACGCCGGCGGCCGCCGTGGCGAGCAGGACGCTGCGCTGGCTGGAGCCGTTCGCGACATCGGTGGGAATGGTGAACGAGGAGACTTCGGCGCCGGTTGCGTCGTAGAAGCGCAGCACCTGGCCGTCGACGTCCCCCTGGCCGTCGGCCGTCATCTGCAGCTCGACGTACTCCGATGCCGGCGCCAGAACCGTGCCGGGATGGACCTCGCGGATCTTCAGGGGGGAGGCCGCCTGAGCCGCGCCCGCCACGACAGCCAGCGCCAAAAGCGCCGAGATGCCGGCGATCAGTCCCCTCCCCCATGTCGATCCGAATTGAGCCTGACGGATAAACATGTCTGTCTTAACTCTACAGAGCCCCCATAGGTGCGGCTCGCAGTTGTTAAGACGAGGTTGCCGCCCCGCTTCGGACCGGCTGGATGCGTCTAGCTTCCCCCGCTCTCGAACTTGTAGCCGACGCCCCGCACGGTCACCACCAGCTCCGGGCTCTGGGGGTCGCGCTCGACCTTCTGGCGCAGGTTGGAGATGTGGACGTCGCAGGCGCGCTCGTCGCCGTCGAACTCGCTCTGCCAGAGCTCCTCCATGATCTTGCGGCGGGAGAAGACCTCGCCGGGACGGCCGACGAGGAGGCGCAGCAACTGGAACTCCGACCGGGTCAGGGCGACCGGCTCGCCGTGGACCGTGACCATGTGGCGGACGAGGTCGATCGCGACCGGGCCCGATTCGATCACGACAGCCTCGGCCGGCGCCGTGCGGTCGAGCTCGCGGCGACGCAGCTGGGCGCGGACGCGGCCGAGCAGCTCGCGCACCGAGAACGGCTTGGTGACGTAGTCGTCGGCGCCGACCTCGAGCCCGACCACCTTGTCGACCTCCGCGTCTTTGGCGGTGAGCAGGATGATCGGGACGGCGCTGCGCGAGCGGACGTCACGGCAGATGTCGAGCCCGCTCGGACCGGGCATCATGATGTCGAGGATCAGGAGGTCGTAGGGAACGCCGTCGCCGACCATCTCGGTGGCTTCCTCGCCGTCGGCCGCCGAGGTCACCTGGAAGCCCTCCTGGATCAGGGCGTAGCCGACCGAATCGCGGACCGAGGGCTCGTCGTCGGCGATCAGGATTCGCCCGCTGCTCATGAGCCGACCCCCCGCCCACTTCCGACCGCGGGAGTGAACGCCAGTCCATATCTGACTCTTCTGACGTTCACGGGAGCCGAGGAAGTGGGCGGAATCATTTATCTACGCCACCGGCGTCGGGCTCGGCTTGGCCAGCGGCAGGCGGACCCAGAACGTGCTGCCCTCGCCCTCGACCGAGTGGGCACCGATTTCGCCGCCCATCACGTCGACCATGCGGCGGGCTATGGCCAGGCCGAGGCCGAAGCCCTCGCGCTTGCGCGACTCGTCGCGCCGGTAGAAGCGCTCGAAGACGCGCTCGATCTCCGCCTCGGGTATGCCCGGTCCAGTGTCGATCACCTCCAGCACAACCTCCCTCTCGCCGTCGCGACGGCCGCGAACCGTAACGGCACCGGGCAGGGGCGTGTGCTTGAAGGCGTTGGTGAGGAGGCCGACCAGCACCTGACGGAGCAGGGTGGGATCTCCGCTCGCCGCCAGGTCCGGCTCCACCTCCACGCTGAGCGTGATGTGCGACGGGGTCTCGACCGCGGCGACCGTGTCGGCGATCGCGGCGGCCACGTCGACCACCTCGGTCTCCCCCGCCCCGATCGACTCGACCCGGGCCAGGGTGAGCAGCGCCCGAGTCAAGCGGTTCATTCGCTCGGCGTCCTCCGAGAGGCGGCCGAGGAAGTGGTCGAGCGCGGCGGGGTCTTCCTTGGCGCCCTCGCGCAGGACCTCGATCGCGCTCGAGATTCCGGCCAGCGGGTTGCGCAGCTCATGGGCGGCGTTGGAGATGAAGTCGGCTTCCGCCAGCTCGCGCCGCATCTCTTCGGTGCGGTCGCGGGCGACGACGAGGACGGCGCCCTCGTCCGGCAGCGAACGCGCGCTCATCGCGTAGGCACGGTCGCCGATTCGCAGCGCCGGGTGAGCGGCGAAGCCGAAGTCCGCGGCGCGCCTGAGGTGGAAGCGCATCGCGTCGGGGGGTTGGCCGTCGTCGTCGAGCAGCTTCGCCGCAGCCCGGTTGGAGAAGCGGTGCGAGCCCTCCTCGTCGACGACGATGACCGCGTCGGTGAGGCCGTCGAAGATCGCTTTCAGCTTGTTGCGATCGGCGGTCAGCACGCCGAAGTTCTCCTTCAGCGAGGCTCGCATCGACTCGAGCGCGCGAGCGAGGTCGCCGATCTCGTCGGCCCCGCCGGTAGTGAGCGGCGCGTCGAACGAGCCTTCGGCCATTTCGCCTGCGGCGCGGGAGAGACGCGTGACCCGGTGGGTGATCCCGACCGCGATCAGGAAGCCGACGAGGACGCCGAGGGCGATCGCCCCCAGTACGGCGCGCGGCCGGTCGCCGAAGGTGTAGACGACGCCGGCCGTGAGGACCGTCACGGCGGCAAAGGCAGCGGCGAGCCAGAGTCGCACGCCGATCCCGGTCATCTTCGACCGTCCGCGGCGCTTGCGTGGCCCGTCCCCTCCATGAACGTTTACTAACACAAAACTCCGCTTGCCTTCGCGACGGCAGCGCGGCGACGCCGCATAGTCGTGGGAGAATCGCGGCGATGCGGACCCTCGTCTTCATCCCCGCCTGGAACGAGCAGGAGTCGGTCGCCGCCGTAATCGCCGACGTGAGGGAGCGGCTGCCCGGCGCCGACGTGCTGGTCGTGGACGACGGCTCTACCGACGCGACCGCCGCTAGGGCGCGCAGAGCCGGGGCGGTCGTGGCCTCGCTGCCCTTCAACCAGGGCCTCGGGGCGGCGCTTCAGACCGGCTACCTCTACGCGCTCCGCGGCGGCTATGACTTCTGCGCCCACCTCGACGCCGACGGCCAGCACCCACCGGCCGAGGTGGCGCGGCTGCTGGAGGAGGTCTACGCCGACCACGCCGACCTCGTGATCGGCTCGCGCTATCGAGACCCCGAGGGGCGGCTCGACACGACCGACGAGGAGGGCGGCGACAACGCCGACTACCGGGCGACCTTCTCGCGCCGAATCGGCATAAGCGTCTTTCGCTTCTTCCTGACCCTGGCGACCCGGCAGCGCTTCACCGACACGACGAGCGGTATGCGCGCGGCGAACCGGCGCATCATGGAGCTGTTCAGCGAGCGCTACTCACCCGACTTCGCCGAGATCGAGTCGCTGCAGCTGGCGGTGCGCGAGGGGCTGCGGGTCGAGGAGGTGCCGGTGCGGATGCTGGAGCGCGCTGGCGGAACCTCGTTCCTGACCCCGCTGAAGTCGGCGTTCTTCATCTTCAAGGGGATGATCGTGCTGCTGGTCGGCCAGTTCCGTCCGCGGCGGGTCGAGGCGGAGCGATGAGCGTGGTGGTGCTGGCGGCTGCCGCGGCGGCCGACCCGAAGGTCCAGCTCACCTCCCAGACCCGCATCCTCGCAGCGACGATCGCGCTGGTGTTCATGGCGATGATCCTCGAGCTGATCCGTCGCGACCGCCTTCAGGAGCGCTACAGCGTCGTCTGGTTCGTCGCCGGTCTCGGCATGCTGGCCGGCGCGGCCTTCCCCGGTCTGCTCGGTGTCGTCGCCGACCTGATGGGCGTGCGCGATACCAACGTCGCGCTCTTCTCGATCATTCTGCTCCTGCTGCTCGGCCTTGCGCTCAACTTCAGCGTGATCATGTCCCGCCAGGCGGCGCAGATCACCCGGTTGGCGCAGGAGCGAGCGATCGAGCAGGCGCGGCGGCAGGCCGGCTCAGGCGAGCAGGCGCTCGAGCCGGAAGAAGAGCGCCTCCAGCGCTAGCTCCTCGGAGACGTTGAGGTCGAGGCGCCGGCGGGTGTCCTGGATCAGTTCAGCCGCTTGGCGGGCGCGGCCGGGGTCGAGGTGGGCGGCGCGCTCGGCGAGCTCTCCGGCACGGTCGCGGTTGTGGACGACGTCGTCGGCGCCGACCGCGGTCGCGGCCAGGTCGCGATGCCAGGTCGCCGCGAGCGCGAGGCCGAGGTTGAGCAACTCGGTGCGACGGCGCCGCCCGGCACGCTTCGACTCGTCGGCTACGTCGCGGGTGGTGCGCTTCACCCCGGCCTCCCTCTCGGCGTCGAGCGCCCGCCGCGTCGCCACCTCGGCTTCCTCGCCAGCCGCTTCGGCGTCTGCCAGCAGAGCCTTGAAATCGGCGGCGAGGGCGTCAGCGCGAAGCTTGCGGCCCTGGTCGCCGAGCAAGAAGCGGGCCAGCTCGACGTCGCCGCCCGAGAGGCGGGCCGCGGCGGCGATCTCGTCGGCCGACGCAGAGGAAACGCCGTCGTCGTCCGCGAGGGCCGCCTCGACTGCCGCGACCGGAAGCGGCGCGAAGGCGACCGCCTGACAGCGCGAGGCGACGGTCTCCAGGAGGAGCGCGGGCTCTGAGCTGAGCAGGATCAGGTGGACGAAGCCGGGCGGCTCCTCGAGCGTCTTCAGGAGCGCGTTCTGGCTCTCGTCGCGCATCGCCTCCGCTGCCTCGATGACGAACACCCGCTTGTCTCCTTCGAAGGGCCGGTAGGCGGCGGCGCGGATGACGCGCTCGCGAACCTCCTCGACGAGGTGCTGAGCGCCGGTCGGCACCAGCCAGACCAGGTCGGGATGCGGCGAGGGGTCGAGCATGGCGCGGCGGCGGACATCGTCGGGATTGGCGGTGGCGGAAGCGAGGAGCTCGGCCGCGAAGGCACGCGCCGCCGCGCGCTTGCCGGCGCCGCGCGGCCCCTGGAACAGGTAGGCGTGGGCCGGGCCCGTGGCGAGGGCGGCACTCAGCGCGGCTCGAGCGCGTGGCTGGTGCTGAGTCAGCTGAGTCAGGTTGTTGACGCTATGCGACAAGAAGCTGACTCCCGTCATGGGGTGTGAGCCTTGACAACGTCCATCACGCGCTCGTGGACCTCCGCGACGGTGCCGCTGGCGTCGACGACGACGACCCGGTCGCGGGCGATCAGGGCGATCTCCTCGTAGGCCTCGGCGACGGCGCGCTGCAGGTCGATGCCCTCCGCCTCGAAGCGGTCCTCGCCGTCGGCCCGCCCCAACCCCGTCTCGGGGTCGACCCGCAAGAGAATCGTCAGGTCGGGCCAGAGCCCGTCGATCGTCATGTCGACCAGCGAGAGGACGTGGCTGGTCCCCAGCCCGCGAGCGCCGCCCTGGTAGGCGACGCTCGAGTCGGCAAAGCGGTCGGCGACGACGTCGCGGCCCGCCTCCAGCGCCGGGCGGATAGCGCGGGCCACGAGGTCGGCGCGGGCGGCCGAGAAGAGCAGCAGCTCGGCGAAGGGGTCGATCTCAAGGGCCGGGTCGGCGAGCAGCTCCCGGATCCGCTCCGCGGCGTCGGTCCCCCCCGGCTCGCGAATCGTCAGCGTCTGCGGCCCGAGCGCCTCAGCGAGCAAGCGCGCCTGAGTGCTCTTGCCGGAGCCGTCTACTCCCTCCAGGGAGACGAACACGTCAACCCCCCTTCCACTGCTCTTCTCCCCATATATATGGAGACAAGGCACAGCGGGGCGAGCTGGTCATCTACTTGGCGGCCGCTTTCGCCCGTTTCCTCTTGCGCGTCGCGGTCGCCGATTTGTCCGGAGGCGGCTTCTTCGCCATCTCTTCCTTCGCCGCTCGCGCCGCTTCCCGCTCCGCGCGGCGTTTCTTCATCTCTTCCATCGACGGGCACTCGTCGTTGAGGCAAAGGTTCCAGGGGCGGCCACGGAAGGGGACCACTTTGAGGCGTGGCGTGCGGTCGCAGATCGAGCAGCGCTCCTCGAGCCGGAAGACGTCGCCGCGCTGCGGCAGGGGGAAGGTCTGGTCGCAGGAGTCGGGATCGTCAGCGGTCCAGCCGGTGCACCCGACGAACCTTTTGCCCGATTTTTTCGCCCGGATGATGCGCAGCATGTTCGGCGAGCCGTCCTCCTTGGTGCGGCCGGCTTCCTCGCAGACCTTGCAGGGGCCGAGGATGCGGTCCTCGTCCATCCCTTTCCAGATCACCTTCGCCAGATCCTCGCGGCTGGCGTCGATTTCGTCCCAGGTCTTGTGCAGGAGGTCGCGGCTGTCGCCGACCACCTCGCCCTTGGTCATCTCGCCCTGTGCGATCCGGTCCATCTCTTCCTCGAGCGTGGCGGTCATCTCGGGCGTCGCCATCGCAGGCACGTAGTTCTTGAAGGCTTCGTAGAGGGCGATCCCGGTCTCCGAGGGAACCGGCGGGTTGCCGTAGACGTAGCCGCGGTCGAAGAGCTTCTGGATGATGTCGGCGCGGGTGGCTTTGGTGCCGAGGCCGCGCTCCTCCATCATCTCGATCAGTTTCGCCTGCGAGATGCGGGGCGGCGGCTGCGTCTCCTTGTCGACCAGCCACGGCTCGCCGTCGAGCTCGAGGGCCTGGCCCTCCTCCAGCTTCGGGATCTCCTCGTCGGAGGAGCGCGCATAGGTGTAGATGGCGGCGTAGCCAGGGTCGACGACGACCGAGCCGCGCACGAAGTAGGTCTGTGAGCCGGCCTCGATGTCGGCGCGAGTGGACTCGGTGATCATCGGCGGGCTGAAGGTGGCGAGGAAGCGGCGCACGACGAGTTCGTAGACGCGCTTCTTGGGACCCTCGAGGGCGCCCGGGTGGATCGCCTGGGTCGGGTAGATCGGCGGGTGGTCGGTGGTCTCTTTTTTGCCGCGCGTCGCTTTCAGCTCCGGTTGGTCGAGCAGGCCGGCGGCAGCCGAGAACTCCTTGACGCGGACCAGCGAGGAAACCAGCTCGCGGACCGGCAGCGAGGACGGGTAGACCGTGTTGTCGGTGCGCGGGTAGGAGATGAAGCCGTCCATGTAGAGGTCCTCGGCGATTCGCATCGCGCTGGCCGGGGTGATGCCGAGGCGGCTCGAGGCGTCGGTGCTGAAGGCGGTGGTGTTATAGGGAGTCGGCGGCTTGCGCGTGTTCTTGCGCGCCGTCACCGACTTGACCGTGCCGGGGCTCGAGGTGCCGGCGAGCGCCGCGTCGGCCTCGGCTTTCTCCCAGAACTTGTCGGTGGTGTGGTGTGCCTCGAAGGCGCCGTCGGGGTGCTGGAACTTCGCGAACAGCTCCCAGAACGGTTTCGGGACGTGGGCGCGGCGTTCCATCTCGCGCTCGACGATCAGGCCGAGGGTGGGGCTCTGGACGCGCCCGACCGAGAGGAAGTTGGAGCCGAAGCGGCGGCTGGCGAGCGACACGGCGCGGGTCAGCGTCGCCCCCCACAGCAGGTCGATGTCCTGCCGGGCGGCGCCGGCGTTGGCAAGCGGGTAGGACAGCTCGTCGAGGTCGCCGAAGGCGCGCTCGATCTCCTCCTTGGTCAGCGCCGAGTAGCGGGCGCGCTGGACGCGGAGAGTGCCGTCGGCGGTGCCCTCGCGCGAGCCCAGCCCCGGATTGGCGTCCAGCATCTCCTCGAGCGCCTCGAGCCCGATCAACTCGCCCTCGCGGTCGAAGTCGGTGGCGATCACGAGCTCATCAGCCTCTTTGGCCAGTTTCTTGATCGCTTTGACGACGTTCTTGTCGGTCGGCTCCTTGATCAGCTGGGCGTCGATCAGGTCGTGCAGGTCGGTCTTCTGCCAGTTCGAGTAGCTCTCCGGGAAGGCAGGGCCGAGCACGTGGCCCTTGAGGCCGACGGTCATGTGCTCGTCGCCGTTGGAGTCGGTCCAGGCGTAGAACGGAACTTTGAAGGTTTTGTCCGCGCTGTTGGTGCCGTTGCTGAGCGCTTCGGCGATCTTCTTGGCGCTGTTGTTCTTCTCGGTGACTATGAGCCGCATGGGGCGGCGAGGGTAGCAGGGGCCTTCGGCGGCCCTGAAGAGCGGCTGCGTGCTGCGCTGGCGGCGCTACGGCCGCCTGCCGAGGACGACGACGTTCCCCGAGAGCCGCGGCGGTCGCCGCACCTCGACCTTGGTCAGCCCCGCCTCGACGAAGAACCCTCCAGCTCGTCGCGAGTCCAGCAGCGGGTGTCGGAGTAGGTGAGGAAGGCGAGGCTGCCGGCGGTCGCGATCAGCGAGCCGGGTCGGCCCGGCTCAGGCTGCTCGACCTCGAGCACCGCGACGCAACCACCGGGGCGAGCGGCGGCGCGGGCCCGGCGCAGGAGCTCGACGCAGCGGTCCGCGCCGAGGTTGTGGAGGATCGAGTGGGCGGTGACGACGTCGTATCCCTCCCCCAGGTCGACCTCGAAGAGATCGCCCGTCAGGTAGCGGACGCGGTCGGCCAGCCCTTCCGCCTCGAGGCGCTCGCGGGCGAGCGAGGCCGGGGCCTCCAGCTCGACCACCGTCGCCTCAAGCCGCGGGTGGCGCCTGCACATCGCCGCCGAGTGCATCCCCGGCCCTCCGGCGAGGTCGAGCAACCGCCGCGGGTCGTGGGCGGGCACGAGGCGGGCGACGACATCGGCCGTCAACCGCGAGAGCTGCGCCATCGCAGCCTGGTAGTCGGGCCAGAGCGGATCGTCGGCCGGTCGGTCGTGCAGGCCGATCGGCTCGCCGCCGCGCAGGACGCTCTCCAGCGCGTCCATCCCGCGCCAGTTCCAGTACGCGAGGCCTCCCACCACGGAATCGAGGGGCACGCGCCCGCCCGGCGACAGCCAGCGCCTGGCGCTTCGGCTCAGCCGGTAGCGGCCGCGACGGCGGCGCAGGTAGCCGAGCGAGACCAGCACCGCCAGGAGCAGCTCGAGCCGGTGCTCGACCAGGCCGAGGCGCCGCGCCAGCCCGGCCGCGTCGTCCGGTTCGTCGGCGAGCGCGGCGAAGACCCCGAGCGAGGCGCCCGCCATCACCGCGCGGGCGGTCATCGAGCCTACGTACGCGTCGAAGAACGGGGCGGGGAAGGGCGGCGGCACCAACCCAAGGCGCGAGAGGGCGAGGGCGACGCGCTCGAGCAATGCCGCACGGTCGGGCAACACGGCGGTACATAATCGCAGGGACAGCGCGCCCCGCTCGGCGCGCGCTGTCCCTCACTAGTCTTAGTCCCATGCCCGCCCAGGCCTACGCCGGCAAGGAGTGCGTCTGCCAGTTCCGCAAGGGAATCTGCGATCAGTCATGCGTGCGCGACATGCTCGAGACCCCCTTCTACATCGCCTGCCTGAAGCTGAAAGGGCGGCGCTGCGTCGTCGTCGGCGGCGGCGACGTCGGGCTGGAGAAGGTCGAGGGGCTGCTCGCCTGCGACGCTGACGTGACGCTGATCGCGCCGGTCGCCCATCCGGAGCTGGAAGGCCTGGCGGGTGAGGGCTCAATCGAGTGGGAGAAGCGTCCCTACGCGGGGGCGGCGGACCTCGAGGGCGTCTTCATGGTCATCGCCGCCACCGACGACACCGACGTCAACATCGCCGTATACGACGACGCCGAGCGGCGGGCGATGCTGGTCAACGTCGTCGACGTGCCGCCGCTCTGCAACTTCATACTGCCGGCGATCGTCCGCAGCGGGCCGCTGGCGATCGCGATTTCCACCGCCGGCGCGTCACCGGCCCTTGCGAAGCGGATGAAGCGGGAAGTGTCCGAGCTGTTCGGAGAAGAGTTCGCGCGTCTGGCGGTGATGCTCAACGACGCCCGCGGCTGGGCGAAGGACACGCTGCCGACCTACCAGGACCGCAAGGAGTTCTTCGAGGGCATCGTCAACGGCGAGCCCGACCCGGTCGAGCTGATTCGCGACGGCCAGGAGGTCCAGGTGCTGGGCCTGATCGAGGCGGCGAAGGAGCGCGCGGCGGCGGCGCTGGCCTAGGGGTGCCGAGTCTGCTTATTGACGGTATGCGTCAATAAGCAGACTCGTTAGGCCGCCGGCAGCGCGAAGAACGCAACCGCGGCGAAGTGGGCGGCGGCGGCGAGGATGACGAAGAGGTGGAATACCTCGTGGTAGCCGAAGACCCTCGGGTTGGGGTTGGGCCGCTGCGTCGCGTAGACGATCGCGCCCGCGGTGTAGAGCAGTCCGCCGAGGGCGACGAGGAGGGTGCCGGTCGCGCCCATTTCGCTCCATAGCTTCGGGAAGGGAATGACGGCGATCCAGCCGAGCGAGAGGTAGACGATCGCGGCCACCCATTTCGGGTGCTCGATCCAGAGGATCTCGACCACGGCCCCGGCCACCGCGCCGACCCAGACGGCGACGAGGATGGCATCGGCGAGCGCGCCGTCCAGTGCGAGGAGCGCAAACGGCGTGTAGGTGCCGGCGATGAGGAAGAAGATCATCGAGTGGTCGAGGCGGCGCATCAGGAGGCGCAGGTCCGGTTGCTTCCAGTCGACCCGGTGGTAGAGGGCGCTGGTGCCGAGCAGGGCCGAGAGGCTGACCGCATATATGGAGACCGCCAGCGTCGCCTTCGGCGTATCGGCGGCGACGATCAGCGCCGCGCCGAGGAAGAGCGAGACGAAGAAGGCCCACTCGTGCGAGACGCCGCGCAGCTTCGGCTTGACCGCCGCCACCGCATCGGCCACGGCGTCGGATGCAACTTCGCGTGCAGATTCGGCTTTTTCAGCTGCTTTTCGCACCGCTTCTGGCCGCTCGCCCACTCCTGCCACCATACCTAGAGCAAGGCAAATCTCCGAGCAATTTGCGGGGTGACGGCCGACGGGTTCCGTCCGACTGAAAGACGATCCTGATCAGCTCCCCCTAATAGCCGCTGCGAGAGGAGAAGTTCGATGTCCAAGACCGCCACCAGCACCCAGTCCACCGGTCTTGAGGGGCTCGCGATCGAACGCAAATTCTCCTCCCCCGGCATCCATCCCTTCGACCAGGTCGAGTGGGAGATCCGCGACGCCGTGATCGGCGATCCGCAGAACCCCGCCTTCGAGCAGCGCGGGGTCGAGTTCCCGAAGAGCTGGTCGCAGAATGCGACCAACATCGTCGCCCAGAAGTACTTCCGCGGCCAGCTCGGCAGCGAGAAGCGGGAGCGGTCGGTGAAACAGATGATCGGCCGCGTCGCCGGGACGATCTCCAAGTGGGGGCGTGAGGGCGGCTACTTCGCCAGCGAGGAGGACGCGGCGGCGTTCGAGGCGGAGCTGACGGCGATCCTGCTCAACCAGAAAGCGGCCTTCAACTCGCCGGTCTGGTTCAACGTCGGCTTCGAGGAGCGCCCGCAGTGCAGCGCCTGCTTCATCCTCAGCGTCGAGGACAACATGGAGTCGATCCTCGACTGGAACACCCAGGAGGGGAAGATCTTCCGCGGCGGCTCCGGCTCGGGGATCAACCTCTCCAACATCCGCGGCTCGATGGAGCCCCTGAAGAAGGGGGGGACGGCCAGCGGGCCGGTCAGCTTCATGCGCGGCGCCGACTCCTGGGCGGGGACGATCAAGTCGGGTGGCAAGACGCGGCGCGCGGCGAAGATGGTCGTCCTCGACATCGACCATCCCGACGTCGAGCACTTCATCTGGTGCAAGGCCAAAGAGGAGGAGAAGGCCGCCGCCCTGCGCGACGCCGGATTCGACATGTCGATCGACGGCGAGGGCTTCACCTCGATCCAGTACCAGAACGCAAACAACTCGGTGCGCGTCACCGACGAGTTCATGGAGGCCGTCGAGGCGGGCGAGGACTGGGACCTGACCGCCCGCACGACCGGCGAGCCGACCAAGACGCTGCCGGCACGTGACCTGATGAACCAGATCGCCGACGCGGCCTGGCGCTGCGCCGACCCCGGCGTGCAGTACGACACGATCATCAACCGCTGGCACACCTGCCCCGAGTCGGGGCGGATCAACGCCTCCAACCCGTGCAGCGAGTACATGCACGTCGACGACTCGGCCTGCAACCTCGCCTCACTCAACCTGATGAAGTTCCGCCGCGAGGACGGCACGTTCGACGTCGAGGACTTCGAGCACGCGGTCGACATCGTCTTCCTCGCCCAGGAGATCGTCGTCGGCTTCTCCAGCTATCCGACCGAGCAGATCGGCGAGAACGCCAACCGCTTCCGCCAGCTCGGGCTGGGCTACGCCAACCTCGGCGCGCTGCTGATGTCCGACGGCCTCCCCTACGACTCCGACGAGGGCCGCAACGTGGCGGCGGCGATCACGGCGCTGATGACCGGCCGCGCCTACGCCCAGTCGGCCAAGATCGCCGCCGAGGCGACCGGGCCCTACGAGGAGTACGACAAGAACCGGGAGGCGCACAACGGCGTCATGCGGATGCACCGCGACGCCGCCTACGACATCGACGGCGGTGGGATCAAGGGCGAGCTGCTGGAGGCGGCGCAACGGGCCTGGGACGAGGCGGTCGAGCTGGGCGAGCAGCACGGCTATCGCAATGCGCAGGCCACGGTGCTGGCGCCCACCGGGACGATCAGCTTCCTGATGGACTGCGACACGACCGGGATCGAGCCGGACTTCTCGCTGGTCAAGTTCAAGGAGCTGGTGGGCGGCGGGCAGATGACGATCGTCAACCGCTCGGTGCCGCTGGCCCTGCGCACGCTCGGCTACAGCGACGCCGAGGTCGACCAGATCGACGCCTACATCGCCGAGCAGAACACCATCGTCGGGGCGCCGGGCCTCAAGGACGAGCACCTGCCGGTCTTCGACGTCGCAGTCGGCGAGCGGGCGATCTCCCACACCGGCCACATCGACATGATGGCCGCGACGCAGCCGTTCATCTCGGGTGCGATCTCCAAGACGGTCAACCTGCCGCAGAGCGCCACGGTCGAGGACATCGCCGACGCCTACGCGCGCGGCTGGAAGGGCGGGCTGAAGGCGCTCGCCATCTACCGCGACGGCTCGAAGACGGCGCAGGCGCTGCGCACCGACGCCCAGGAGGAAAAGGAGGCCGAGGCGGAACAGCAGATGGCCCAGCCGGTCCGCAAGAAGATGCCGCGCGAGCGCGAGTCGATCACCCACAAGTTCTCGATCGCCGGCCACGAGGGCTACATCACGGCCGGCAAGTACGAGGACGGCTCGGTCGGCGAGATCTTCCTCACCGACATCGGCAAGGAGGGCTCGACGATGCGCGGGCTGCTCAACGCCTTCGCGACGGCGATTTCGCTCGGCCTCCAGTACGGCGTCCCGCTCGAGGTCTTCGTTCGCAAGTTCAGCTACATGCGCTTCGAGCCGGAGGGCATCACGGGCAATCCGGAGATCCCGTTCGCGAAATCGATGCCCGACTACATCATGCGCTGGCTTGCGAGCCGCTTCATCGAGGATCTCGACGAGCTGGAGGACCTCGGCATCCTCACGAAGGAGGTGCGAGCGAAGCGGGAGGCGGAGACGAGTCAGCTCGGGTTGGGGATCCCAACCGACACGGCGGGCCCCGCGAACGGAGGCGGCAACGGCGGCTCTGTCCCGGGCAACGGCGGCGGAGTCGAGGCGAAGGCGGACAGCGACAAGGCCGTGCCGGCCGCGGCAGCCTTCACCGAAACTCCTCCGGTCGTGCCGGCCAAGATGTCCGGGCTCGACCTCGGGCCTGCCTGCGAGCAGTGCGGCGGCATGATGCAGCGCACGGGCAGTTGCTACACGTGCAGCTCGTGCGGCAACAACACCGGCTGCGGCTGAGCCAACGCGAACTCGTGCACCGGTAAACATCTCGGTATCCTGCGCTTCAGGTGAAGTGCAGGGCTGCAAGCGGGACCGTTTTGCGAGCACACTCGCTGCGCTCGGTCTTTGTGCTGAGCGTCGTCCTCGTGGCTTTCGTCTCCGTCGCGAAACCCGCGCACGCTGCCCCTGCTGCGACCACCGTGGCCGACTGCGATTACGTTCAGCACGGCAGCGGATCGCCCGACTGGCGAAGCAGCGCGACCGCGGCGGGACCGCTCGGTGTCTTCCGGGGCTCGCTCCAGCGCATGGCCGAAACCCGCAACGGTCAGCTGGTGACCAAGATGCCGGTCCTGATCGAAGGACATGAGACGGTCACGCTGAGCGTGCCCGAATCGCTACGGCACCGCGTATTCCTCTATTACGGTCGCGAGGCGGCGGGCCGCCGGCGGGGGCCCGGCTTCAGCGAGGTCGTATTCGAGCCCTGCGAGGAGAAGCCGCGCACGGTGTGGCCCGGCGGGATCAGGGTCAAAGGCAGGAAGGCCGTGCGATTGACGGTGCGCGTGGAGGGGCGGCCGGAGGCCGTCCTGCTCCGTCTGGGCCGCCCGCGGCTGCTCCAGTAGATCCGGCCCCCAACGCAGCTCCGCCTGCGGCGGCCTCCGGTTTGTGGCCAAACCGTCCGGGTAAGCGCGCATGGTGGAGGCCAACGCAAGCAACCGGCTTGCCGACAACGCCATCGCGAACGGCGATCGGGGAGCCGAGGCTGGCGCCGAGACGACGATTGGCGTCCTCGATCCGTCGACCGGCGAGGAGATCGGGCGGATCCCAGCTGGCGACGCGGGCGCCGCCGCGAAGGCCGTCGCTGCCGCTGCGGAGGCGCAGCCCGAGTGGGCGAAGACGCCGGCGGCCGAGCGGGCGGCGGCGCTCAAGGCCGCGACGGGTCGACTGCGACAGCATTTGGACGAGCTCGCGGAGCTGCAGACCCGCGAGAACGGCAAGCCGCTCGCCGACTCGCGTGGCGGCGTGGAAGCTGGGATCGCGACTGTCGAGCAGTACGCCGAGCTAGGGCCGCTGCATCGCGGCCGCAGCCTCGCCGGCTCCAGTGAGGCCGTCGACCTGATGGTCCACGAGCCGCTTGGCGTCGCGGCGCTGCTGGTGCCGTGGAACGATCCGCTGGCGATCGCGCTGGGGCAGCTGGCCGCCTGCCTGGTGACCGGCAACACGGTCGTGCTCAAGCCATCGGAGAAAACGCCGCTCTCGACCCAGCGAGCGCTCGAGCTGATGGACCTGCCGGAGGGAGTGGCGGTGCTGCTGCTCGGTGACGCTCGCGCAGGCCGGCCGCTGGTCGAGCATGAGTGCGTCGACGTCGTCCTCCACACCGGCTCGGTGGAGACCGGGCGCGAGATCGCCGCGATCTGTGGCCGCTCACTGCGCAAGGCGGTGCTCGAGCTGGGCGGCAAGGACGCCCTCGTCGTCGACGCGGGCGTCGAGCCGAGCTGGGCGGCCGAGCAGGCCGCCTCGGGCGCCTTCGCCAACGCCGGCCAGATCTGCACCTCGGTGGAGCGCATCTACGTGCACGAAGCTGTGGCAGGCATGTTCCTCGAAGCGCTGGTCGAGCAGGCGCGCTCGCTGAAGATGGGGCCGGGACTCGACCCGGAGTCGCAGATCGGTCCGCTGATCGACGAGAACCAGCGCTTCAAGGTCGATCGACACGTCCGCGGCGCCGTCGAGGGCGGCGCGGAGGTGCTCTGCGGCGGGGAGGCTTCGGGCGGTCCGGGATTCTTCTACCCGCCGACCGTGCTGTGCGGCGTCGAGGAGTGGATGGACGTCGTCCAGGACGAGTCGTTCGGGCCGCTCGCTCCGGTCGCCGTCGTCGACTCGTTCGAAGCCGGGATCGCGGCAGCCAACGCGAGTCGCTACGGCCTCGCCGCCACCGTCCTGACGCCCTCACAGGAGAACGCGCAGTGCGCGCTGCGAGCGCTGAAAGCGGGAACGGTCAAGGTGAACGACGTCTGGGGCGGCGCCCCGGGCGGCGCTGCCGAGCCACGCCGCCATAGCGGCCTCGGTTTCGGCTACGGACCCGAGCTGCTCGACGAAGTGACGACCACGAAGGTCGCCCACGTCGAGCCGGCTCCGCCACGCTGACTGTGGACTTCGCCCGGCCTAGCCGGTTCGACTCCACAGTTACGGTGAGGAAATCGGGCTAGGCCTGGATCCCGCGCGCCGCGAGCCACTCCTCCAGCGGCTCGGGCGGGTCGCCTTCGAAGACGAGCCGGACACCCTCGCGCAGGACGTGGCCTCCGTTGTCGGCCTGAGCGGGATTGGTGGCAATCCAGGTCGCCGCCGCGGCAGCCGCCAACGCGGCCGGGTCGTCACCCTCACCGTCGACGGCCCTCACCGTCTCGAGCAGCTCGCCCGCCAGGTCCTCGGCAGCCGTCGCGGGGCGGTCGTCGTCCTCGAAGCTCGTCAGCAGCGCGGTGACGGCCGTCTCGCTGCCGTCGGGGTCGCAGATCGCGGCGGCGTCGCGCACCACCTCCGAGACCGTCGGAATCGTCTCCCGGGTGCCTGGCTTCATCGCCGTTGCGCTACCCCGTCGGCACGCTCGCCAATCCCGGTCGGCCGGTTCTCCCGCGAGGACCGGGGTAGCCACGAGCATGGAGCTCGAACGGGAGGCCGCGCCGGGGATCCACCGGATCGAAGACGCCTTCACGAACTGGTACCTGGTCGAGGCAGACGACGGGCTGACGATCGTCGACGCGGGCGTGCGCGGCGCCTGGTCATCCCTGCCCGAGGCGATCGGCGCGATCGGGCGGCGGCTCGACGAGGTGCGCGCCGTTCTGCTCACCCATGCGCACTTCGACCACATCGGCTTCGCCGAGCGGGCGCGGACCGAGCTCGGCGTGCCGGTCTGGGTCCACGAGGACGACGCGCCGCTCGCTGCGCGACCGCGCCAGTACGCGCACGAGCAGCCGCGCTCGCTCTACTTCGCGACGCAGGGACGCGCGCTGCCGATCGTCGCCACGCTGGCGCGCCGCCGCGCCTGGTGGCCGCAGCCGCTAACGGACGTGCAGCGCTTCGAGACGGCCGCGCCGGACGTGCCCGGCGCGCCGCGGCTCCTCCCGACGCCGGGCCACACGCTCGGTCACGTCGCCTTCGACTTCCCCGACCGGGACGCCGTGATCGCCGGCGACGCGCTCGTCATGCTCGACCCGTACACCGCCCGGCCGGGCCCCCGAATCGTCGCCGGCGCCGCAACCGCCGATTCCGAGCGGGCGCTGCGCTCGCTCGACGCCCTCGCCGAGACCGGCAGAAGCACCGTCCTCACGGGTCACGGCGAGCCGTGGCGCGGTGGCGCCGAGGCCGCCGTGGCC
This sequence comes from Solirubrobacterales bacterium, assembly GCA_036259555.1. Lineage (GTDB taxonomy): Bacteria > Actinomycetota > Thermoleophilia > Solirubrobacterales > 70-9 > VRUE01. The sequence goes on along the minus strand of DATABM010000035.1, from coordinate 6,665 downwards.
GAAGCGCGGCGGATCGGGCGCTCCTGAGAGCACGACCTCGGCGTCGTGGCGCGGCGTCTCGGTGATCGCGCGCCGGAAGACGCGCTCGGGGCGCGAACGCGCCGGCCGGACCTCGCGCCGGCGAACCAGCTCCTCGAGCACGACTGCCATCTCGAACTGGGCGAAGGCGGCACCGAGGCAGCGCCGCACCCCGCCGCCGAAGGGGATCCAGGTGTAGGTGCCGGGCGGGTTGTCGAGGAAGCGCTCGGGCAGGAAGCGGTCCGGCTCGGGATAGATCCGCGGATTGCGGTGGACGAGGTAGATCGACGGCGTGACCGCCACACCCGCAGGCAGCTCGTAGCCGCCGATCTCGACCGGCTCGGTGAGGCGGCGGACGACGATCGAGATCACCGGCCGCAGCCGCAGCGTCTCCTGGATCGTTGCGGTCAGGTAGACGTCGGAGCCCGCCTCCACCTCGCCGTGCAATCGCGCCAGCTTCTCGGGGTGGCGCGCCAGCCGCTCCATCGCCCAGGCGAGCGAGGTGGCGGTCGTCTCGTGGCCGGCGACGAGCAGGGTGACGAGCTCGTCGCGGATCTCGGCGTCGCTCATCGGGCTGCCGTCCTCGTGGCGGGCGGCGGCCAGCAACGAGAGGATGTCATCGCGCTCGGCGAGGTCGGCGGCCCGACGACGCTCCGCGATCTGCCTGTAGATGAGGCGGTCGACCCGCTCGATCCGCCGCCGCAGCGGCCTCAGCCGCGCGGCTCGGTGTGGCCCTACCAGCAGCACGGGCAAGAGGAGGCGCGGGTTGGTGGTCAGGTCGAGGAAGTAGCGCAGGGCATCGCGCAGCTCCGCCAGCCCCTCCCCCTCGCGGGCCCCGAAGACGGTGCGCAGGATGATCTCGAGCGTGATCGCCTGCATGCGCGGGCGCAGCTTGCAGGGAACGCCGGCGGGCCAGCTGTCGATCTCAGCGGCCGCGATCTCGCGCATCGTCTCGCGGTAGGCCTTCATCCGCTCGCCGTGGAACGGCGGCAACAGCAGCTTGCGCTGGCTCATGTGGGGCTGCTCGTCGAGGACGAGCAGCGAGTTGGGGCCGAGGAACGGTTCGAGGATGTGGTTGCCCTCGCCGGCGTGGAAGACGCTGGGGTCACCGGTGAACACCTGCTTGACGGCATCGGGGTCGGCGAGCATCACCCACTCCCCTTCGTAGGCGATCCGCAGCGTGAAGACGTCGCCGTAGCGGTCGTTGCAGGCGAACAGGAAGCGCCGCGCCTGGCGCGACCAGATCGCCGTCTGAACCGCCTTCGGCAGCGGCGGCCCTGGCGGCAGGTCGCTCCGCTTCGGTCTACTCATACTGGAGGGACTCCAGCACGTCGAGGCGCGAGGCACGGCGGGCCGGCGGGATCGCGGCCAGGACTCCACACACCGCCGCGAAGACGAGCATCAGGATCAGCTGCCCGACCGGATACGAGAGAACGAAGCCTTCGTCGGCCAGCGGCTGCGAGATAAGCGCGGCGAAGACGATCCCGATCACCATCCCCAGCAGGGCCCCGATCAGGGCCGTGATCACCGCTTCGTAGCGGATCATCGTCCGCACCTGGCTGCGCGACATCCCGATCGCCCGCAGCATGCCCAGCTCACGGGTCCGCTCGTGAATCGAGAGCGCCAGCGTGTTGGCGATCCCGAACAGGGAGACGATCACGGCGAGGGCGAGCAGCGCGTAGATCAGCCCCAGCAGCCGGTTGATCTGCGTTTCCTGGTTTTCCTTCAGTTCCTGCTGGTTGCGCACCTCGACCACCGGGAAGTCGCGGTCCATCGCCTTGATCAGCCGCTCCTGCGCCGCTGCGGCGCTGACCCCGGGCGCCAGCTCGACGAAGTCGATCGTGTCGTCGGTCTGGTCGAAGGCGCGCGCCATCAGGCGCTGGCTGACGATCGCGCCGCCGAGCAGTTCGGCCTTGTCTTCGAACTCGCCGACGATCCGCAGGCTCGGCCTCTCGCCGACCTGGGTCAGGAAGCGCACCTCGTCGCCGACCTCGAAGCCGTTGCCCGAGGCAAGCGACTTGTCGACTATCACCTCGTCGTCGGCGAGCCCGCGCAGAGTCCCGGGGTCGCCTTCGGTCCAAGCGATGTCGATCACGGCGCCGGCGTCGCGGTCGAGCGCGGTGACGCGCAGGTCGCCGCCGTTGCCGTCGAGCAGCCGGCCCTCGGCCGCCCGCATCGTCGAGACGAGCTCGACACCGGGCACCTGGCGAGCGACGCCGGCGGCGCGCGGCGAGATCGGCGTGAAGCCGTCGGAGTTCTGCAGCACCAGCTCGCCCTGGAAGCTCTCGTCCACCGCGGTCGCGATCGAGCTCTTGATCCCGGCCGCGAAGACCGTGACGAAGGCGACGACCGCCAAGCCGATCATCAGCGCCGCCGCGGTGACTGCGGTGCGGGCCGGGTTGCGCTGGGTGTTCTCGCGGGCGAGGCGGCCGATCAGGCGCCGCAGCAGCTCCAGCGGGCGGCCGGTGAGCGAGGCGAGCGGGCGCACGAGGCGCGGGCTGAAGAGCGAGACGCCGAGCAGGACCGCGACCGCGCCGGCCCCGATCAGGCCAGCGGCGCTGCCCCCCTCGGCGCCGCCGAAGAGGCCCGCCACAACCATGCCGAGCCCGGCCAGGCCGAGCAGCAGCGCCAGGGCCGCGTTGACCAAGCCACGGCGGCGCCCGCGGGGCAGCTCGAGGTCCTGCAGGGCGGCGATCGGCGGTACGCGCGTGGCCCGCAGCGCCGGCACGACCGAGGAGATAAGGGTGACCCCAATCCCGATTGCCAGCGAGACGACGATCGTGCGCTCCTTGGTCACCAGGCCGGTGGTCGGCAGGTCGATGCCCAGCGCGACGAAGAGCGCGTTGAGGCCCTTGGCGATCCCGTAGCCGCCGGCCAGCCCGACGATGGCCCCGAGGATGCCGATCGCCAGCGCCTCGACCACCACCGAGGTGAGGATCTGGCGACGGCCGGCGCCGAGCGTGCGCAGCATCCCGAACTCCCTGATCCGCTGGGCGACGGTGATCGAGAAGGTGTTGAAGATCAGGAAGGCGCCGACGAGCAAGGCGACGAAGGCGAAGACGAGCAGGGCGATGCGGAGGAAGCCGAGATCCGAGCGGATCTGATCCGAGTTGCGTTCGGAATTTTCCTGAGCGGTCTCGACCAGGAGCGACGGGTCGGAGAGCTGCCGCTGGACGCGCCGCTTCAACGTCGCTTCGGAGACCCCCTCGTCTGCCGCGATCAGGATCTGGTCGAATTCGCCGCGTTTGTCGGTGATCCGCTGTGCCTCCGGCAGCACCAGGCCGGCGATGCTGGCGCCTCCCCAGGAGGCGGCGCCGAGCCTGGTCAGGCCGACGATCGGGTAGGCGACGACCCGTTCGACCGAGGCCAGCTTGAGCGTGTCGCCGATCCCCAGCCCCGACTCTTCGGCGGCGCTCTGGTCGAGCGCGACCTGGCGGGCGTTCCTCGGCTGGTGCCCCTCGACGTAGGTCTGGGTTTCGAGGCTCTCGGGGAGGTCGGACGTGATGAACTTCGGCGCGAACGGCGTGCCGATCTGCTCGTTCTCTTCGTCGAGGAAGGCGCCGAGGGTGAAGATCTGGCCGACCGCGACCCGGACGCCGTCGACCCGCTTCACCTTCGGCAGGACGGCGGCGCTAAAGCTCGGCGTCTCGCCGGTTTCCTGCCGCACCTCTTCCTTCGCCGTGATCACGACGTCGGTCTTGGCCAGCGAGTCTTCGAAGATTTCGTCGAAGGCGGCGAAAGTCGTGTCGGTGAGGATGTAGGTGCCGGCGACGAAGGCAACGCCGATCACCACGGCCAGCGTCGTCGTCAGGGCGCGCACCTTGCGCGCCCAGAGGCTCTTGGCCGCGAGCCCCGTCAAGAGCGCGTCAGTCGACCCGCTTCATCAACTCGATCACCTCGTCGGTCGAGCCGGGAGCCGCGTCGTGGACGATCCTGCCGTCGCGCAGCGTGATCAGCCGGTCGGCGTGGGAGGCGGCGGCGGGGTCGTGGGTGACCATGATCACCGTCTGGCCGAAATCGTCGACCGCCTGGCGCAGCAGCCGCAGCACCTCGCCGCTCGCCTTGGAGTCGAGGTTGCCGGTCGGCTCGTCGGCGAAGACGACAGCCGGCTTGGAGACCAGCGCCCGCGCCACCGCGACGCGCTGCTGCTGCCCGCCGGAGAGCTCCGAGGGCCGGTGCGTGCGGCGCTCCTCGAGGCCGACGGTGCGGATCAGCTGCTCCAGCCACTCGCGGTCGGGCTTGCGGCCGGCGATCGAGAGCGGCAGCACCAGGTTCTCCTCGGCGGTGAGGACCGGCAGCAGGTTGAAGAACTGGAAGACGAAGCCGAGCTTGTCGCGGCGCAGCTGGGTCAGCTCGCCGTCGTCGAGCGAGGTGATCTCCTCGCCGTCGAGCACCACTTTGCCCGCGGTCGGCTTGTCGAGCCCGGCGAGGATGTGCATCAGAGTCGACTTGCCGGAGCCCGAGGGGCCCATGATCGCGGTGAAGCGGCCCCGCTTGAAGCCGGTGCTGACGTCGACGAGCGCGTCGACCGCGGCGGCCCCCTCGCCGTAGCGACGGGAGACGTCGACCGCCTGAACCACCTGACCGTTCGGCTCGTTCACTGCCCGGCACCGTATCGACTGTGGATCCGCCCCCGCCCCAGTGTGGTCAATCCCACAGTCGGCGGTCGGGGAGGACGAAGATAGCCTCCGCGCGATGGCGCTCGCCGACGGACTCGACGGACTGCTGGTCGACCTCGACGGAGTCGTCTGGATCGGGCGCGAGATGGTCCCCGGCGCGGTCGAGACCCTCTCCGAGCTCTTGGCGAACGGAAAGGAGATCGTCTTCGTCACCAACAACTCGGTGAAGCGGCCTTCCGAGTACGCGAGTCGCCTCCGCGCTGCCGGGATCGAGGTCGCCGACGACCGCGTCCTGACCGGAGGGGTGGCCACCGCCCGCCTGGCGGCGGAGCGGGTCGGGCCCGGCGGAACCGCGTTCGTGATCGGCGCCCCCGGCTTCAAGGAAACCGTTGCGGGGGCGGGGCTGGAGCTGGTCGAGGGCGAGGCCGCGCGGTCGGCGGACGCCGTGATCGTCTCCGCACACCGTGGGTTCGACTACGCGGAGCTGCTGACCGCAACCCGCGCCCTCGAAGCCGGCGCGCTCCTCTTCGGGACGAGCCGGGACCCGACCCTGCCGATGCCCGGCGGAGCGTGGCCGGGGACCGGCGCGACCCTCGCGGCGGTCGAGACGGCCTCCGGACGGCGTGCCGAGACCGGTGGCAAGCCGGAGCCGCACCTCTTCGACCAGGCGAAGGCGCTCATACCGCGGGCAGGCCGGGTCGCGATCGTCGGCGATCGCATCGCCTCGGACATCGAGGGCGGGCGCCGGGCCGGACTCGTAACCATCCTCGTCCTCACGGGCGCTTCTACCAGCGCCGACGCGGCGGCCGCGATGCCGCCCCCCGACCACGTCGTCGACGACCTGCCGGCGTTGCTGCGATGACGGGCGGCGATCGTCCGGCGCCCCGACCGGGAGTTGCCTTCGCCGGCGTCTTCGCCGTCACCTTCGCTGGCCTGGTTGCGGTGGGCGCCGTCCTGCCGGTCCTGCCGCGCTACGTGCACGGGCCCCTGGAGGGCGGCAACGTCGCGGTCGGCGTGGTGGTCGGCTCCTACGCGGTCACCGGCCTGCTGCTGCGGCCCTTCGCGGGGCGGTTCGCCGACCGGCGAGGCCGCAAGCCGGCGGTCCTGCTCGGCTCGGCGATCGTCGCGGCGGCGGGCTTCCTCTACCTGCTGCCGCTCGGCGTCCCGGGCCTGATCGTGGCGCGGCTGCTGCTGGGCGCCGGCGAGGGAACCGTCTTCACCGCGGGCTCGGCCTGGATCGTCGACATCGCTCCACCCGAGCGGCGCGCCCGCGTGATTGGCCTCTACGGTCTCGCTGTCTGGTCGGGGCTGAGCGTCGGGCCGCTGCTCGGCGAGCTGTTGCTGCACGCCTCCGGCTACACCGCGGTCTGGCTCTTCGCCGGCGCCGCGCCGCTCGCCGGTGCCCTGATCGCGCTGCGCCTCCCCGATCCGTTCCACCCGGTGGTCGCGAGCGAGCGGCACCCGCTGATCGCGCGCGAGGCGATCCGCCCGGGGGCGGCGCTGGCGCTGGCCTCGTTCGGCTACGCGACGGTCGCCTCCTTCGTCGTCCTTCACCTCGACGCGCGCGGGGTCGGCCACGGCGCGACCGTGTTCGGCGCCTTCGCGACGATGGTCGTGCTGACGCGCCTGGTCGGCGGCGACCTGCCCGACCGCATCGGGCCGGCGAGGGTGGCGGTCGCCGCGGCGGCGGGCGAGGCGGTCGGCCTGGCGACGATGGCGTTCGCGCACAGCTTCGGCGTCGCGATCGCCGGAGCGTTGCTGATGGGCGCCGCCTTCTCGCTCCTCTATCCCTCGCTCTCGGTGATCGTCGTCAGCCGCGTGCCGGAGACGCGTCGGGGCGCGGCGCTCGGCACCTTCACCGCCTTCTTCGACGCGGGGATCGGCATCGGCGCGCCGCTTGCCGGCCTGGTGGCGGCCTTTGCCGGCTACGAGGGCGCCTTCCTCGCCTCCTCCGCCGTCGCCCTCGTCGCGATGGCGACGATCGCGCTGGCGATATCGGCGCGTGGGCGGTCGCTCCTCGCCGGCCCC
>DATABM010000034.1:0-11227 GCA_036259555.1 Solirubrobacterales bacterium | reverse complement strand
GTGCCGGGGTAGAGCTCGAGCACCGCCTCGGCCATCACGTGCGCGGCGTCGTGGCGGATCAGCTCCAGCGCCTCGGGGTCGCGGCCAGTGACGATGGCGATTTGAGCCCCATCCGGAAGCGGCGCACTGAGGTCGCGTATGGCCCCGTCCACCTTGATCGCCAGCGCCGCCTTTGCCAGGGCCGGGCCAATCGCCGCGGCGGCCTCGGCGCCGGAGGCGCCGTCGGGCAGCTCCAGGGCCGCGCCATCGGGCAGCGTGACCGTGATCTTGGTCGTGGCCTCCATCTCGCCCATGCTACGGCCCCTGCCGTGCCTGACGGACAGCGATCAAGGGGCAGGGACTTTGACCTCTGACCGCGCCGGCCCGCTCCCAAAGCAGGTAAGGAGCGGCCCGACGCCGGAGCGCGAAGCCGGGGAAGGGTGACTGGGTCGCGGAATCAGTCGTCAGTACAAAGCGGACGCCGGGCGGTGGAGCCGCGTCCGCCTCGCTCTCGCGCTCGACGCAGACGCGGCCCCCGCGCAGCTCCCACACGAGGTAGCGCTCGCCCTGTTCCTCGTCGAGCAGGCGGTCGGGCGCGAGGACGAGAGCCGAATCGGCGCTGATCAGCGGGCGCAGGGCGGTCAGCGCCGGCGAGTAGTCGGTCGGGCCCACCGGCGCGTTGGCGAAGGCGAGCACGGAGCAGCCCACCGCGGCGACCCAGTAAGCGGCGCCAATGGCGACTTTTGCGCCCATATGGCGCATAGCTCGCCAACTGACCGAGGTGATCGGCAGCAGGATTGCCAGGACCACCAAGGGCGCGCCTACCTCCAGCGCCTTCGCCGCCGTGTAAGGAGTGCCGCCCGCGCGGGCGGCCAGGTACAGGCCAGCGGCAGCCGCAAAACCGGCGACGATGGTCAGCTCGCGCCGCCGCCAGCATTCCGCCAACCCGTACAGGAGCAGGACCGACCCGAAGGCGGCGCCGAGGTAGTAGACGACCGTCGGCACCGCGCCGTCGCCTGGCGCCACCCGGAAGTCCCCCGAGGGCCAGATGCCGAGCGCCTCGAACGGCGACAGCTGGCCGAAGAGATTGCCCAGGCCCGGCCCGCTCGGGTCGAAGGTCTCGAACCGCTGGAAGTCGATCATCCGACCGAGCTCCGGCAGGACCGCGATCAGGAAGATGGCGAGCCCGAGCAGCAGCGGCTTCAGCGCCAGCCTCCGTTCGAGCAGCAGCCAGATGACGAGGGCGCCGCCCAGCCAGAGCAGCCCGGGAAAGCTGTATGCGTAGACGGAGCCGACCGCGATCAGCGCGGCGGGCACGAAACGGAGCGGCATGTCGCGCCATTGCGGGTTGCCAGCCGCCTCGCGCAGCGAGAGCACGAAGGCGAGCAGGAAGAAGGCCTGCATCGTCTCCTTGAAGGAGCCCTGGGCGTAGTAGGAGGCGACCAGGTACGGCAGGCCGACGAGGAGAGCCACGGCGCTGCGACGCACCAGCGGCTGGCCACGAAACGCGGCCAGAGCGGCGAGCGGAGCGAGGATCGCGACGGCCATGGTCAGGCCGTTGAAGGCCTGGGCCAAGCCGATGCCGAGAGCGTCATTGAGGGCCGCGACGACGGCGTGCGGGCCGAGCGGGTAGCCCTGGACCTCGAGCTGGGAGCCAGCGCCGACTGCGAGCCGGTCGGTCGCGAGCAGGTGCTGCGACATGTCCGGGTTGAAGCCGGTGCCGAGGATGCCGAAATGCCCTTCGACCAGAAACGGAAGGCTCGCGAACGCCGCGGCCGGCAGCGCGACGGCGAGACCGGCCCTGACGGGGCCCCGTTCCTCCCGCCTGCGCCAGAGTAGGAGCACCGAAGCGACGGCCAGAGCGAGGACGAGCGCCGCGGCCGTCCACCCCTCGCCGGGCAAGTTCGCGGCGCCCCAGCAGATCGCGCAGACGAGCGCCAATCCCACAGCCGATGAGAGCCAGCTCCATCCCCGCAAGCCGCACAGGGCGAGAGCGCCCTGGCCGATCGCGAGAGAGGCGACGAGGACCGCGAGCGCGGCTGCGTAGGTCGCGACCACAGGCCGGCGAGCCTAGTCGACGCGGCGCCACGAATCAGGCGCCGTGGCGGCGAAGTCCGCCCTAGACGCGGAGCGGGCACGGGGCTATGGGCGCTACTGGGCTCGAACCAGTGACCTCCAGCTTGTCGAGCTGGCGCTCTCCCAACTGAGCTAAGCGCCCCGGGGTCCTGAATCTAGCAGCGCACTCGACCAAGCCGAGCAGTCCGCTCAAGTTCTTCCTGCAAGCGCCGATGCAAGCAGTGCAACTTCTTATCGGACACGGTGTTTACCTATCTAGAGTCGCCGACCGCACGAGCTTTCCAACGACTTGAGGACCGACGAGCCAGGAAGACCATGATCTGACTTGGCGGCACGTCCTTCGGAACCAAAGGGCCCCTTTCAAGGGGCCCTTTTCCGTTCGGGCCGAACGTCGCGTTTTCAGCCCGCGAACGCCCGGGTAGCGGGGCGCCATGTTCAAGAGACTCGGGCAATTCGCGCTTGCCAAGAAGGCGTACGACACCTGGCGCGGCCGCCGCGGCCGTCGTCGTCACCGGCGCTTCGGCGTTCGCTGACCCGCCGGGCGGCAGAGGCGCCTACCGGAATCGAACCGGTGTAAACGGCTTTGCAGGCCGCTGCGTAGCCACTCCGCCAAGGCGCCGCCGAGCGAAGGGTAGCTGCCCTCTGCGATCCTCCCGGAACACGTCGTTCGCGAAAGGGGAAGCAGATGACCACCGGCACGTCGCTAGTCACCGGCACCGACTTCATCACCGTCGCTACGAAGGACATCGACGGCGCCGTCGAGTTCTACGCCAACGTGCTCGGCCTTCCCGAATCGAAGCGCTGGGGGAAGATGCCGGCGGTCGAGTTCGAGACCGGCAGCCTGACCATCGCCGTCATGCAGTCCGACGGCTTCGGGCTCGAGTTCCGGGCCAACAACCACCCGATCGCGCTGCGGGTCGACGACGTCGAGGCGGCCCGGGGCGAGCTCGAATCGCGGGGCGTCGAGTTCGAAGCGGACACGATCGACTCCGGCGTTTGCCACATGGCGTACTTCTCGGACCCCGACGGCAACGCGCTGATGCTCCATCACCGCTACGCGCCGGCCGATCAGGGCCCCGGCGCGGACTCGAACGGCAACTAACGGCCCGCGGCAGGCAGCGAGACCGGGGTCGCCGGGGCGGCGCCCTTGCGCAGCAGCGTCGCGATGTAGATGACCACCGGCCTGGTCCCTCGGTTGGCGGCCTGGTGGATGTCGGACGGCTGCTCGACGATCCATTCCCCCGCCGCGATCCGCGCCGTCTGGCCGGCCCGGATCGTGCGCACCAGCTTGGGACTCCGATCAGACTCGCCCTCGCGGACCGGCACCGAGCCGCGCCGCACGGTGTAGGTGAGGACGCCCGCCTGGATCCGCGCAACCTGAGTGCCCTCGTGGTGGTGGAGCGCCAGCTCGGCGCCGGGCTCGACCAGGACGCGGCTGAGGACGAGCGTGCGCTGCGGCGCCCCCTGTACGTGGCTCGTCTGTGCCAGCGCGCTGCGGATCGCAGTCGGTGCGACCACCCTCTTGCCGAAGGCGCCCGGAAGCGCCGCTCCGCCCCCGACGCCGACGACCAGCGCCGCCACGACTGCCATCCGCCCCCTGCTCGCCCGCTTCATGGCGGGCAAGGTAAGAAGCAGGTCGGATGGGTAGCGAATAGGGCGATGCCGAGCCATCAGCCGCAGAGGGAATCGGTCTGGATCGGGACCGCTTCCGAACAGCCCTCGTTCGCCCCGCTCGACGGCGACGTCCAAGCCGAGATGGCGGTCATCGGCGGCGGGATCGTCGGCATCACGACCGCCCTGTTGCTGGCCGAGCAGGGAGCGGACGTCGTGCTCCTGGAGGCGGGGCGCCTGGCGCGCGGGGTCACCGGCCACACGACCGCCAAGGTCACCTCGCAGCACGGCCTCATCTACGCCGAGCTGCGCTCGAAGTTCGGCGCGGACGGCGCGCGCCTCTACGGGCAGGCCAACGAGACGGCGCTGGCCTGGATCGCGGCTCGCGTCGAGGAGCACGGCATCGAGTGCGACTTTCGCCGCCAGGCCAACTACGTCTACCTGAGCCCGGGTGCCGACCGCTCGCCACTCGAAAGCGAGGTGGCCGCCGCGCTCGAAGCCGGCATGCCGGCTTCGCTCGTCGACGCGACGCCGCTCCCCTATACGGTCGAGGCAGCGGTCCGCTTCGACAACCAGGCCGAATTCCACCCGCGCAGGTACCTGCTGGCCTTGGTCGCGCGACTACAGGGGCTCGGCTGCCGACTCCACGAGGAGAGCCGCGCCCTCGCCGTCGACGGAGGCGCACCGCACACGGTGCGCACGCCACACGGGACCGTGACGGCCGACCAGGTCGTCGTCGCCACCCACTACCCCTTCCTCGACCGCTCGCTTGCCTTCGCCCGCGTCCACCCCGAGCGCTCCTACGCGATCGTCTGCCGGATCGCCGGCGAGCCGCCCCCTGGCATGCACATAAGCGCCGACTCACCGACCCGATCGATTCGAGCCGTTCCCCTCGGCGACGACGAGCTCGTGCTGGTGGGCGGCGAGGGCCATAAGACCGGCGAGGGCGGCGACACGGAGTCGCGTTATCGCGCGCTCGAGGACTTCGCGCGCGAGCACTGGCAGGTCGAGTCGGTCGAGTACCGGTGGTCGACCCAGGACAACGTCACCGTGGACCACATTCCCTACGTAGGCCGCGTCACCCCGCGCGGCGAGCGCCTGCTGATGGCGACCGGATTCGCCAAGTGGGGAATGACCGGCGGCACTGCGGCGGCGCTCCTGCTCACCGACATGGTCGCCGGACGCAGCAACGAGTGGGCGCGGCTCTTCGATCCCTTCCGCGTGAAGCCGCTCGCCGGGGGCGCGAAGCTGGTCAAGGAGAACGCCCGCGTCGCTCGGCACTTCGTCGGCGACCGGCTCCTCGAGCGCGGTGGTCGCCATCTAGAGGACCTCGACCCCGGCGAGGGTGGCATCGTCAACCACGACGGCGAGAAGGTCGCCGGCCACCGGCGCGACGACGGCACGCTCGTCGCGGTCTCGACCCGCTGCACCCACCTCGGCTGTCAGGTCAAATGGAACACCGCCGAGCGGAGCTGGGACTGCCCCTGCCACGGTTCGCGTTTCACCCCCGAGGGCAAGGTGCTCCAGGGCCCGGCGGTGCGGCCGCTCGAGCTCAGGACGGAGGAGCTGGAAAGCGGTTGACCTCTGCGGGCCGCTAGCCGAGGCGATCCAGAAGGAACTCCAGAGTCCGCCGGCGCTTCGCCCGCGAGAGGCCCTTCACGTAGGAGCCTTCTACCGCCGCCCGAAAGGTCTCCACGGCGAGGGGCAGATCCGCCTCCCGGACGCCTTCAGCCCGCAGGGCGTTCGAGAGCATCCGCGAGAGCAGGTCTTCGAGCTCTTGCAAGAACTCTGCCGCCACCTCGCTGTTACGCGCCCGCTCGCGCAGCGTCGGGCGCAGGCGCGAGAGCGGCTCCAGCCGGTCGGAGAACCAGAGGATCCGCTCCCTCTGCCCCACCTCCCCACGCGGCTTGCGGGCCGCGATCTCGCTGAGCATCCGGCGCAGCACCGCGACGAAGAGATCGTCCTTCGAGGGGAAGTACCAGTAGATCGCGTTCTGGGCGAGCCCCAGCTCCCGGGCGAGGCCGGCGACCGAGAGCCCCTCGTACCCGCCCTCAGTCAGGCGCTGTTCGGCCAGTCCGAGGATCTCCTCGACCTTGCTCTCGCGATCGACCTCCGTGCGCGTCCTGGCCATGCCTCTTGATAGCATCCCAACTGTCTTGGGACCCTCACAACAAGGAGCGTGAGATGGTAATTGCCTCAGTTGCCGGCAGGCGCGTGCTGCTGACCGGAGCGTCGAGCGGGATCGGCAGGGAGCTCGCGAAGGACCTGGCCGCCCGCGGCGCCCACCTGGTCCTGGCGGCGAGGAGACGGCCGCTGCTCGAATCGCTCGCCGAGGAGATCCGCTCGACCGGCGGGCAACCGCCCACCGCCATCGACGCCGACCTCGCCCGCCCCGGGGCCGCGAGCGAGCTCGCGGAGGCGGCCCGCGAGGCGCTCGGCGACGTCGACATCCTCATCAACAACGCCGGCGGCGGTGTCGGCGGGCGGATCGCCGCCGTCGGCGATCGCGAAGAGGGACGAGAGGCATTCGAGATCAACTACTGGAGCCCGCTCGCCCTGATCCGGTCGCTCGCTCCCGCGATGCTGGAGCGCGGCGACGGGGCGATCGTCAACGTCACCTCGATGGGTCAGGTGAGCACCTGGCCGGGCTTCGGCGCCTACGCCGCCACCAAGGCGGCGCTCTCGATGGCGACCGAGACCCTGGCGATGGAGCTCGACGGCACGGGCGTCCACGTCATGGAGGTCCTCCCCGGACCGGTCGACACCGCCGTGCAGGGAGAGACGCGGCTTGCTCCCGGCATCGAGCGGATGCTGAAGCGGGTGCCGCTCGGGGACGCCGGCGAGATGGCGCGGCAGATCGCCGACGGGCTGGAGCGGCGGCGGCGACGGGTCATCTATCCCCGACGAGCGGCGATCGGTTACGTCTTCCCGGCTCTGGTGCGCTGGGACGGGCGTCGCCTCGCCCGCGGCGCGCGTCGCGAGCTCGGGGAACCGGAGGCCCTCCGCTCCCTCGTGGTCAGGACCGGCTCGTTGGGGGACGACCTGACCCGCCAGGCCCGCGAGGCGTGGGAGAGCAGCCGCGGCCGCGGCTGACTCCCGCGACCGGGGGTCGACGACGACGCCAACGGGTAGGAGGACTCCCAGTCCGATGACCGTCAGCGTCCGCAACAACGTCAGCGAGCACGGCCCGCGCGAGGCGCAGCCGATCCTCTTCGCGCACGGCTTCGGTTGCGACCAGAACATGTGGCGCTTCGTCTGGCCGCGGTTCGAGGCCGATTACCGCGTCGTCCTCTTCGACCACGTCGGCGCGGGCGGCTCCGACCTCTCCGCCTACGATCCCGAGCGCTACTCCTCGCTGCAGGGGTATGCCGAGGACGTCCTCGAGCTATGCCGCGAGCTCGACCTGCGAGACGTCGTCTTCGTCGGCCACTCGGTCAGCGCGATGGTCGGCGTCCTCGCCGCCACGGCGGAGCCCGACCGCTTTGCCCGCCTCGTTCTGGTCGGCCCCTCGCCCCGCTACATCGATGACGACGGGTACGTCGGCGGGTTCAGCCGCGAGGACATCGAGGGCCTGCTCGAATCGATGGAGAGCAACTACCTCGGCTGGTCGAGCCAGATGGCGCCGGTGATCATGGGCAATCCCGACCGCCCGGAGCTGGGCGAAGAGCTGATCAACAGCTTCTGTCGCACCGACCCGGAGATCGCCAACCGTTTCGCGCGCGTCACCTTCCTCTCCGACAACCGCGAGGACCTGGGAAGGGTGAAGACGCCGAGCCTCGTCCTGCAGTGCTCGGAGGACGCGATCGCGCCCGAGGAAGTCGGTCGCTTCGTCGAGCGCGAAATGCCGGCCGCCAGGCTGGTGATGCTCGACGCCGTCGGCCACTGCCCCAACCTGAGCGCGCCGGAGGCGACCGCCGACGCGATCGAGGAGTTCCTGCGCGGGTGAAGGTCGAGGAGGAGCTCTTCGCGCCTGGCCTCGAGGACCTCTTCGAGAACGCTCCCTGCGGCTACCTCTCGACCGCGCCGGACGGGACGATCCTCAAGGTCAACCGCACCTTCGAGCAGTGGACCGGCTACGACCGCCGGCAGCTGGTCGGAAGGAAGCGCTTCGCGGAGCTGCTCACGCCCGGAGGCCGGATGTACCACGAGACCCACTACGCGCCCCTGCTGCAGATGCAGGGAGAGGCGCGCGAGATCGCTCTCGAGCTCGTCGGCGCCGACGGCTCGCGGCTGCCGGCGCTGGTCACCTCAGTCGTCGTCGCCGACGGCGAGGGCAAGCCACAGGTGATCAGGACCACCGTCTTCGACGCCAGCGAACGGCGTCGCTACGAGGAGGAGCTGCTGCAGACGCGGGAGCGCGAGCGCGAGATCGCCCGCCAGCTGCAGCGCAGCATGCTGGCCGGGGAGCTGCCGGCGGCGCCGGGGCTGCAGGTCGGCGCCAGCTACCGCCCGGCCGACAACGCCCTCGAGGTCGGCGGCGACTGGTACGACGCCTTCTGGCTCGGTGAGGAGCGGCTTGGGATGGTCGTGGGCGACGTCGTCGGCAAGGGGATCGGGGCCGCCGCGACGATGGGTCAGCTGCGCAGCGCCGTCCGCGCCCTTGCCTCGACCGGCCTGCGACCCGGCCCGCTACTGGAGGCGCTGGACGACTACACGCACCGTCACGGCGTCGGCGCGACCACCACCGTCGTCTACGCCCAGCTAGACCTCGCCTCGAGGGAGCTGCGGTTCGCCTGCGCCGGCCACCTCCCCCCAATCTTGGTCGAGCCCGAGAGTGGCCCGCACCTCTCCTGGGAGGGCAGGTCGACCCCGCTCGGCCTGCGGATTCCGGGCCCCCGACCGGAATCCGCTTGCGTCCTCCCCACCGGCAGCCTCTTCCTCCTATACACGGACGGACTGGTGGAGCGGCGCACGCAGCCGATCGACAGCGGGCTGGAGCGACTGCAGGCGGAGGTGGCAGAGAGGCGCGAGGAGCCGCCACCGGCGCTGGCGCCGAACCTGCTGCGAGCGCTGGGGACCGGCGAGCACGGCGACGACGCCTGCGTCCTCGCCCTCTCCCTCGGCTGAGGATCGCGTAGTCCTGACACTGGCACTAACTGTCCCGCCGGAGCGGGGCTTTAGGGCGAAGCGGCTGATGGGATTCGAACCCACGACCTTCTGCATGGCAAGCAGACGCTCTAGCCAGCTGAGCTACAGCCGCATGAGCACCGCATTATAGGTCGCCCGCGCGGCGCCGCCCGGACGGGGGGTTCCGGCGCCGGATCCTTGCATCTGCTACTGAGTATTGGGTAAATGAAAGGCATGAACAAAGCCAAGCTGCTCCTTCCCCTGCTCGCGCTCGCTCTGCTCGTCTCCCCCGCGCCCGCCTCGGCGTGGGCGCCGGCGGGCCAGGCGACGATCCATCCAGGCGTTCAAACGTTCACCGAAGGCGCCCAGTGCACCGCGAACTTCGTCTTCCAGGAAGGTGAAGACGTCTACCTCGGCCAGGCCGCCCACTGCGCCGGCACCGGCGGGGCGACGGAAACCGACGGCTGCGAAAGCGGCTCCCTGCCCCTCGGGACCCAGGTCGAGGTGACCGGCGCCAGCCACCCGGGTACGCTCGCCTACAGCTCCTGGCTGACCATGCAGGCGCGCGGCGAGACGGATCCCGACGCCTGCGCCTTCAACGACTTCGCGCTGGTCCGGATCGACCCAGCCGACGTCGCCAAGGTGAACCCGTCCGTGCCCGGATTCGGCGGGCCGACCGGACTCGGCCCCGCCGGGGAAATCGGCTCCACCGTCTACTCCTACGGCAACTCCTCCCTGCGCGCCGGAATCAGGCAGCTGAGGCCCAAGCAGGGCGTCCTCGTCGGCAACTCGGGCTCCGGCTGGAGCCACGAAGTCCTCACCGTGACGCCCGGCGTGCCCGGCGACTCCGGAAGCGGATTCCTCAACGCGTCCGGGGCCGCTTTCGGCACGCTCAGCACGCTGCAGATCGCACCGCTTGCCGGGTCGAACGGGGTCGGCGACCTGGCCAGGGAGCTCAGCTACCTGCGCTCGCACACGAGCCATACGGCGATGCAGCTGGTTCCCGGAACCGAGCCGTGGCGGCCGAACCTCGTCGGGGCGATCCTCGGCAGCTAGCGGCGGCTAGGAGGGCGCGTCAAGCTCGGCGAGCAGGTCGCGCACGTCAAGGGGCTGCGTGAACATCGCAACCCCTTGACCGTCCTCCTGGCGCGGCCACTCCCCGCGCGGGCGGTCCCAATACAGCTCGACGCCATTGCCGTCGGGGTCGTTCAGGTAGAGCGCCTCGCTGACGCCGTGGTCCGACGCACCGGTGAGGCCGATCCCGGCGTCAGCGAGGCGTCGCAACGCGTCGGCGAGGGCGTGCCGCGTCGGATAGCGGATCGCCGTGTGGAAGAGGCCCGTGCTGCCCGGGGGCGGCGGCGAGCCGCCTCGCGAGTGCCAGGTGTTGAGCCCGATGTGATGGTGATAGCCCCCCGCCGACACGAAGGCCGCTTCGTCGCCGAGCCGCTGCTGCAGCTCGAAGCCGAGCACGCCGCAGTAGAAGTCCAGCGCCCGGTCCAGGTCGGCGACTTTCAGGTGGACGTGGCCGATGTCGACGCCGGGGTCGATCGGCTGGGCGCCGAACTCGGCGTTCGGCTCCGGGGCGCTATCAGGCCCCGGCGTCGAGTTCGGCTCGGCGCCGCCCCCGATCTCCTCGCCGTCCAGCACCCGGTTGACGAGCCGGTCAGCCTCCGCGTTGTCGGCCCGCCGCACGTGGCGGATCGACCAGCGCTCGAACCCGCCGAGCGCCCGCTTCACCTCGGCGTGCAGGTCGCGCAGCGTCGCGTCCTTGACCTTGTACTCGCCCCTCACCTGCTTGACGATCAGCTCCGAGTCGCCGACCAGCTCGAGCTCGGTGGCGCCGATCGCGGCCGCCCTCTCTATACCCAGGAGCAGCGCCCTGTACTCGGCGACGTTGTTGGTCGCCGTGCCGATCTGCTCGCCGCGCTCCTCTAGCACCTCGCCGCCATCGCCGCGGACGACGACGCCGATCCCCGCCGGCCCTGGATTGCCGCGCGCGCCGCCGTCGACGTTGACGGTCAGCTTCGGCATCGGACCCGGGCGCCCAGGATCAGCCGGCCGCCCTCGGCCCTCGCGTTCCACTGGCGCGCCGAGCCGTCGAGCTGCGAAAGCTCCTCGCCGTGGGCGATCTGGAAGACCGGCCGGCGCTCGTCGCCCAGGTCGACGCCCCACTGGTACCAGCAGAGATCCCAGGCCACCGTGATCCGCACCTCGCTGGACGAGCCGGCGGCGGCGCCGACCGAGACGAACGGCGTGCCCAGGGTGCGACTGAGGCCGGCGGCCGTGCGCGCCGCCTGGCTGCTGTTGAAGCGCCGCACCGCCCGCTCCAGCGGGCCGAGGGACGAGGCTTCGCGAACGGCGAGCCGCCCCACCGTCGCCCCCGGGGCGGCCGGGTCGGCGGGACGAAGTCGTTCTCTCAAGCTCACATCGCCAACTTAGTCCATACCTGACGCGCGTGGCCAAGCAGATCAAGGACGCAAGGAGCGTGGCGTGC
>DATABM010000033.1:0-8058 GCA_036259555.1 Solirubrobacterales bacterium | reverse complement strand
AGGACCGGAGGTCCCCCCGACGGAACCCGCAACGGTCCGCTCGCAGGAGCTCGCTTGTCGGTGGCTCACAAGTTCCGCTGGGGGGACCCCCGGTCCTCCCTCGCACCGCTCCTTGCCACTCTTCCCCTGATCGTCCTCTCGGTGCTGCTCGGCGGGTGTGGAGAAGAGGGGGTTGAAGAAGACGCGGTGTTATCCGTCTATATCAGCGCCCCCCTGTGCCCTGAAGCGAAAGAGGAGCTCGACAGCCGCGGAGGCCGGGCCGGCGAGTTCCGGCTGAGGGTCTTGTGCGTCGATGACTTGGGGGCCACGCCGCGGGCTCGCCTCACGGCGATCGGGGCCGCGGCTCGGCGCGCGACCGAGGACTCCGCCGCGGTCGCCTACGTCGGCAGCGCCAACCCCGTCTCCGTCCGCTTCTCCGAGCCGATCCTCGAAGAAGCCGACGTCGCGCGGATCTCGTCAGGCTCGGGAAGCGCTGCCATGCGTGAGCTGCTGCGAACGCTTGAGCGAGGAGAGGCGGGGGTCCCACCGCGGGAGCTCGTGAGCCACTTGAGATCTGCGCCCTGACCGCGGCCGAGCGCGAGTTCCAGCGGGGGACCCCGCCTCTCCCTCAGAGCAAACTCCGCAGCGCCTTCTCGACCTCGTCGTACTTGAACTCGTAGCCGAGCTCGAGCGCTCGTCTTGGGAGCACCCGCTGGCCGCCACGCAGCACCTTGCCGAACTCGCGGCCGAACATCAGGTCGAGCGTCAACCCAGGGACCGGAACCAGCGCGGGTCGGCTGAGCGCCCTGCCCAGCGCTTGGGAGAAGTCCCGGTTGGTGACCGGGTTGGGTGCCGTCGCGTTGATCGTGCCCCTCACGTCTTCGTTGTCGAGCGCCCAGAGCAGGATGCCCACCTCGTCGGCGATGTGGATCCAGGAGACGTACTGATCGCCGCCGGCCAGCGGCCCGCCGACGCCCATCTTGAACGGGGGCAGCATGCGACCGAGCATGCCACCGCGGGCGTCGAGCACGTGGCCGGTGCGTACGACCACGAGGCGCACGCCGTTGCGCTCGACCTCGTGCGCCGCCTTCTCCCACTCCCGCACGACCTCGGAATCAAAGCCCTCGCCGGGTGCCGTCGACTCGTCGACGACCTCGTCGCCGCGGTCGCCGTAGTAGCCGATCGCCGCCTGGCTGACCATCACCCGTGGCCTGCGATCCAGCCCGGCGATCGCTCCGACCAGGTTGTGCGTGGCGATGCGCCGACTCTCGATGATGCGCCTTTTCGACTCCTCCGTCCAGCGCTGGTCGATCCGCTCCCCGATCAGGTTGACGACGCCGTCGACGCCGTCGAACGCCGCCGCGGCCGGCCGTTCGAGGTGCGGCTGCCAGGAGTGCCATATGACCGCCGGGTTGACGTGGCGGGCGCTATCGGGGTCGCGGGTGAGGCCGACGACCGTGTCGCCGCGATCGAGCAGCTCGTCGCATAGCGCCGAGCCGATCATCCCGCTCGCGCCGGTGACGAGGACCTTCACCGTGGCGGCCGGTCTCCCATCAGCCCGCCTTCACAGTGGAGAAGGTGCCGGTCTCCTCGCTGAAGCGGGCAATCCCCTCGCGCTTGGCCTCCTCGACGACGGCCTTCGCCACCTGCGGCGCCACGTCGCGGTTGAAGACGCTGGGGATGATGTAGTCCTCGGAGAGGTCGTCCTCGTCGACGACCTCGGCGATGCCGCGCGCCGCCGCCAGCTTCATCTCCTCGGTTATGTGAGGCGCGCCGGCGTCGAGGGCGCCGCGGAAGATGCCCGGAAAGCAGAGGACGTTGTTGATCTGGTTCGGGTAGTCGGAGCGCCCCGTAGCCATGATCCGCACGTACGGCGCCGCGTCCTCGGGCATCACCTCGGGGTTCGGGTTGGCCATCGCGAAGACGATCGCGTCGTCGTTCATCCGGCCGAGCGCGTCCGGGGGGATGATCCCAGGCCCGGACAGCCCGATGAAGAGGTCCATGCCGTCGATCACGTCGGCGGGCTGGCCGCTCAGCTTCTCGGGGTTCGAGCTCTCCGCGTACCACCGCTTGATGCCGCTCATCTCGCCCGCCTGGTAGTCCTCGCGCTCGGTCGAGAGGGCGCCGCGGCGGTCGCAGCCGACCACGTGGGTCACGCCGGAGGCGAGCATCATCTTGGTGACCGCTACCCCCGCCGCGCCGAGGCCAACCACGAGCACCCGCAGCTGCTCGATCGGCTTGCCGACGATCTTCAGCGCATTGAAAAGGGCTGCCATAGTGACCACGGCCGTCCCGTGCTGGTCGTCGTGGAAGACCGGTATGTCGAGCGAGTCCTTCAGCCGGTCCTCGATCTCGAAGCAGCGCGGCGCCGAGATGTCCTCGAGGTTGATGCCGCCGAAGGTCGGCGCCATCAGTTCGCAGGCCTTGACGATCTCGTCCGCGTCCTGCGTGTCGAGGCAGATCGGGAAGGCGTCGACACCGGCGAACTCCTTGAAGAGCATCGCCTTGCCCTCCATCACGGGCATCGCGGCCTCGGGGCCGATGTTGCCGAGGCCGAGCACGGCGCTGCCGTCGGAGACGACGGCAACCGTGTTTTTCTTGATCGTGTACTCGAAGGCTTTGGCGCGGTCGGCGTGGATGTCCTCGCAAACGCGGGCCACCCCGGGGGTGTAGGCCATCGAGAGGTCGTCGCGCGTCTTCAGCGGGTACTTGTTGCGCATCTCGATCTTGCCACCGCGGTGCATCTGCAGGGTGCGGTCGACGTAGTCGAGGACCTTGGCGCCGCGCGTGGACCCGATTCCCCGCAGGATCCGCTCCCAGTGCGGCCGGTCCTGGGCGTCGATCGTGAACTCGCGCACCCGTTTGCCCTCGCTGCCGGCTCCCGGCACCAGGTCGACTCCCTGGAGCTGACCGCCCGCCTCGGCGATCGCCGCGGTCAGCTTGCCGAGCGGCTCCTGCCGCGCGTCCAGCTCGACCCGGATCGTGACGCTGTATTGGGCGCTGACAGGCATGGGGCGGCTATCGAATCAGATCTGGTCTACCGTGGGAGAGATGTTCGGTCCGAGAGAGTGCGGAAGCGCTCGCCGTCCCGCCGCGGTTCTGGTCGCATGCCTCGCTCTCGCGCTATCGCTCGCTCTGCCCGCCGGGAGCGCGGCCGACGACATCGCCTGGATGTTCGATCCCGACGCCGTGGTCGAGGTTCACCTCGACGGGCTCTCCGAAGCAGAGCTCGACGCTTTGGAAGCCGACCCGGACGAGTACCAAAAAGGCACGTTCGAGCTCAAAGTGGACGGCGTCACGAAAGGCGCGCCCCTGGTCGACGTCGGGATTCGGCGAAAGGGGGGCTTCGGGTCCGTGCGCCCGATCAAGACCGGAAAGTCCGGGCTGAAAGTGCGATTCGACGAGTTCGTCGACGATCAGCTCTTCTTCGGGATCAAGCGGCTGACCCTGAACAACATGTTCCAGGACGAATCGATGGTCCACGAGACGCTGACCTATGAGCTGTTCGACGCCGTGGGGCTCCCGGCCTCACGGACCGGGTACGCCTTCGTGACGCTGAATGGCGAGAAATACGGGGTGATGCTGAACCTCGAGACCCTGGACGAGATCTCGTTGCCGCGGTGGTTTCCCACCACGGGCCACCTCTACGAGGCGGACGAATCGCAGGTGGACGTCAAACCGGGCGGCGCCGGAGACTTCGAGGTCGACGAGGGGGACGAGGAGGACCTGAGCGACCTCGAAGCGTTGATCGCGGCCGCCAACGACGAATCCGGCGACTGGTCCGACGGCATGGAAGCCGTTGCGGACCTGCAGCAGATGGCTGCCCACTGGGCGGTCGAACGGTACGTCGCCCACTGGGACGGGTACGCGGGGGCGGCCGGCACCTTTCGTCCGAACAACTACTACCTGCACAGCGACGCCTCGGGCGTCTTCCAGATGGTTCCGTGGGGGACGGACCAGACTTGGGAATCCGGCGCACTCGAATTCAAGGATCCCGCCGGTGGATTGATGTTCAACAAATGCCTGGAGGACGACACCTGCAAGGAGCTGTACGTCGAAGGGCTGACCGAGATCCACTGCGTCAACCAGACGACCGACCACGCTGCGCGCGCCGGCGAGCTCGCCGCGATGCTCGACCCGCATCAGGACGAAGAAGACGAAGCCAGGCGCGGCTACACGGCCGAGCAGATCGCGGAAGAGGTCGAGGACGTGGAAGGGTTCGCTCGCTTCAGGGTGGAGCAGCTCACCGAGTACCTGACCGCAGAGGGCGTGCTCGGCGGCGAAGGGGATCCGTGCGCCCCGCCGACCCCGGAGCCAGAGCCACCGGTCGTGCCCCCGGGGCCGGTCGATTCCCCGTCCGGAGCGGCGGGTGTCACCGTCGACGCGGACGCCCTGCCTTCGCCACCGGTCTGGATCGGAGCCTCTCGTGTACGCGGCGCCTTCGTTGCCACCCGTCTCGTCGTCCCGGCGGCCGGCATGGCGATTCAGCGGGTCACCTCGTGGCTGGGCGGCCGGCGGGTTCGGGTTTGCAGCGGACGCGTCGGTCGTGCCGCCGCCGGCCCCCTGGAGGTGCGGTGCGCGATCCGCCGGGCGGTCCGCAGGGCGCTCGACGCCGGTTCCCTCCGGTTCCGGGTGCGTGTCGGTTTCGTGCCAACCTCCGGCGGCGTGCGGAGCTTCGAGATCCGCCACTTGAGCGTCGGCAGCGCTGCCGATTCCCTCCGAGCCGGAATGGCGCATGGCCTTCGATGAGGCGCTTGCCGAGCGGGCGCGCGCGGCGCTCTCCGGTCGCGCCGAGGTCAGCGAGCGCCGCATGTTCGGCGGCATCGCCTTCATGGTGGCCGGCAACATGGCCGTTGGCATCGTCGGCGAGGATTTGATGGTCCGCCTGGGAAGCGAGGACGCCGAGCGCGCTCTCGCGGAGCCGCACGTGCGGCCGATGGACTTCACCGGCCGGCCGATGAAGAGCATGGTCTTCGTCGGCCCGCAGGGCACCGCCTCCGACGAGGACCTCGCCGGCTGGGTCGACGCCGGCGCGGATCACGCGTCGTCCCTGCCGGCGAAGTAGGGGGTTTGCAGGGGCGAAATGCGGTGCCTGGCGACTTATGCGCCATATGGGCGCACAACTCGCCAACGATGAACTGATCGCGAGGCTTGCGGGGCGTCAGCATGGCTGAACGGCGAACGCGAGCGGCTTGCGGAGACGCTGGGCGCTGCCCTTAGAGTTGGCGAGGATGCCGGCGACGGAGAAAGCGAAGGCGAAGACCCGCGCCGCTGAGCGGACCGGCGAGCTCTTCCTCCTCGACGGCAACTCGCTCGCCTACCGGGCCTTCTTCGCGCTTCCCGAGTCGATCGGCACCAGCGACGGGCGGCCCACCAACGCGATCTACGGCCTCGCCTCGATGCTGGTGAAAATCATCAGCGAGCACCGGCCGGCCGGCGTCGTCGTCGCCTGGGACGCGGGCATGTCCGGGCGCGAGAAAACCTACGACCTCTACAAGGCGCACCGGCCCTCGCGGCCGGACCTGCTCGCCGAGCAGTGGCCGCACCTGATGCCGCTGGTCGACGCGTTCGGCTACACGAACGTGAAGGTCGAGGGCTACGAGGCCGATGACGTGATCGGCACCCTCGCGCGGCGCGCCCAAGAGCAGGGCATCCCGGTGATGGTGGTTTCCGGCGACCGCGACGTCTACCAGCTGGTCGACGACGGTATTCGCGTGATGACCACCTCGCGCGGCGTCACCGATACCAAGATCTACGACCGCGAGGGAGTGGTCGAGCGCTATGGCGTCCCGCCCGAGCTGGTCACCGACCTGATCGGGCTGAAAGGCGACACGTCCGACAACATCCCGGGTGTCCCCGGCATCGGCGACAAAACCGCCGCCCAGCTCCTACAGCGGTTCGGCTCCCTCGACGACGTGCTGGCAAACGTCGAGCAGATCTCCGGCGCCAAACGCAAGCAGAACCTGACCGAGCACGCCGAGGACGCGCGCATCTCCAAGCGGTTGGCGACGCTCGACTGCGAGGTCGAGACCGGGATCGACCTCAGGGAGGTGATGTCGACGCAGCCCGATCGGAGCGCCCTGCGCGAGTTCATGCGCGAGTTCGAGCTGCGCGCGGTGATGGAGCGGCTCGAAGAAGGATTGTCCGAGGAGGAGGCGGTGCCGGGGCGCAGCGTCGAGACCGAGCTGGCGATCGAGGCGGTGGAGGGCACCCCGGACGACCTGGCTGACGGCCCGCTCGCGGTGGCGATAGCCGGCGAGGCCTGGGCGGGGGACGACGGCACCCGCATAGTCAAGGGAACCGCAGCGTTGGGCGAGTTGGCTGCGGGCTTGGTGGGGAAGCGGCTCGTCGCTCACGATTTCAAGTCGCTCGGCGGGGGCCGCCACGGCCTGCTTGCCGCCGCCGCGCGCGAGGGTGCGGAGCTCGATCTGGGGCACGACACGATGCTCGCCGCCTATCTGCTGGAGCCCCAGCGCCGCAACTACGACCTGGTCGAGCTCGCCGCCGACGGGGGCATCGGTCTCGCCGAGGCGGCGGCGGCCAAGGCGGCCGACGAGGAGTCCGGCGGCGACGGCCAGCTGGCTCTCGGCGAGGAGGTCGAGGCGGGTCTCGAGCCGGCCGAGGAGGCAAGGCTCCTCGCGGCGCTCGCCGAGGCGCAACGGCCGCGGCTCGACCAGCTCGAGCTGACGCCGCTGCTGCGCGACGTCGAGCTGCCCTTGGTCCACGTCCTGGCCGCGATGGAGCGGGAGGGGCTGAAGCTCAACGCAGTGCGCCTCGCCGAGGTCGGTGCGGGCTTCGGCGAACGGATCGCAACCCTCGAGGCGGAGATCTTCGACCTTGCCGAGGAGGAGTTCACGATCGGCTCGCCGCAGCAGGTCGGGCGCATCCTCTTCGAGAAGCTCGGCCTGACTCGCAAGCGGCGCGGCAAGACCGGCTTCTCGACCGACGCCCGCGTCCTCGCGCAGATCCGCGACGAGCACCCGATCGTCGAGAAGATCGAGCACTGGCGCGAGTTGACCAAGCTGAAGAGCACCTACCTCGACACCCTTCCCGACCTGATCGACCCAGCGACTGGGCGCGTCCACACCACCTTCAACCAGGCGTCGACGACGACCGGCCGCCTCTCCAGCACCAACCCCAACCTGCAGAACATCCCGATCCGCACCGAGATCGGCCGCCCCGTCCGGGCCTGCTTCGTGGCCGAGGACGGCGCCCGCCTGCTGTCCGCCGACTACAGCCAGGTCGAGCTGCGCGTGCTCGCCCACGTCGCCGACGAGAAGGTCCTGAAGGACGTCTTCGAGGCCGGCGAAGACGTCCACGCGGCGACCGCAGCCGAGGTCTTCGAGATCGACCGCGACGAGGTCGACGTCGGCCAGCGCTCGAAGGCCAAGATGGTCAACTTCGGCATCGTCTACGGCCTCACCGGCTTCGGACTCGCCGACCGGCTCAACATCCCACGCAAGGAGGGGGAGGAGTTCGTCGCTCGCTACCTGGAGCGATTCCCGGCGGTGCGCGCCTTCCGCGAGCAGACGATCGAGCGCGCCCAGGAGGAGGGCTTCGTCACCACGCTGATGGGGCGGCGTCGCCCGATTCCGGAGCTGCGCTCCGGCAACCCGAACACGCGGCGGCTCGGCGAGCGGCTGGCGGTCAACACGGTGATCCAGGGAACGGCCGCGGACATCATCAAGGTGGCGATGGTCCGCTGCCACAGCGCCCTGCGGGAGACCGGCATGCGAACCCGGCTCGTCCTCCAGATTCACGACGAGCTGCTCTTCGAGGGCCCGCCTGAGGAGATGGAGGAGGCGACGACGCTCGTGCGGCGCGAGATGTGCCGGGCCTACTCGCTCGACCCGCCGCTCGAGGTCGACGTCGGGGTCGGCACCGACTGGCTCACCGCGAAGTAGCGGCGCCGGGCGCTCAGTCGTCGTCGGCGTCGTCGGACTCGAAGTCGTCGCCAGACCCCGACGAGTCGGAATCGCTGGAGTCCGAGCTCGAGCCGCTCGAGTCGAAGTCGTCGTCGATCGCCTCGCTGCCGCTCGAGCTGGAGTCGAGCGAGCTTCCGCCGTTCCGGCCCGACCT
>DATABM010000032.1:0-3125 GCA_036259555.1 Solirubrobacterales bacterium | reverse complement strand
GGAACTCCGACTCGAAGCGCTGCACGTCGGCCACCGGCACGGAGTCGAGGTGGCCACGGGTGCCGAGGAAGATCGAGACGACCTGCTCCTCGACCGGCTGCGGCTGGTACTGCGCCTGCTTGAGCAGCTCCACCAGCCGGGCGCCGCGCTCGAGAGAGGCCGCCGACGCCGCGTCGAGGTCGGAACCGAACGCGGCGAACGCCTCCAGCTCGCGGTACTGCGAGAGGTCGAGGCGCAGCGAGCCGGACACCGTGCGCATCGCGCGCACCTGGGCGGAACCACCGACGCGGGACACCGAGATACCGACGTTGATCGCCGGGCGCACGCCCTGGTTGAACAGGTCGGACTCGAGGAAGCACTGGCCGTCGGTGATCGAGATGACGTTCGTCGGGATGTAGGCCGACACGTCGTTGGCCTTCGTCTCGATGATCGGGAGGCCGGTCATCGAGCCGCCGCCGAGGTCGTCCGACAGCTTCGCGCAGCGCTCCAGGAGCCGCGAGTGCAGGTAGAACACGTCGCCGGGGTAGGCCTCGCGGCCCGGCGGGCGGCGCAGCAGCAGCGAGATCGCGCGGTAGGCCTCGGCCTGCTTGGACAGGTCGTCGAAGACGATCAGGACGTGCTTGCCCTGGTACATCCAGTGCTGGCCGAGAGCGGAGCCGGTGTAGGGCGCCAGCCACTTGAAGCCGGCCGGGTCGGAGGCCGGGGCGGCGACGATGGTGGTGTACTCCAGCGCGCCCGCGTCCTCGAGCGCCTGCCGGATGCCGGCGATCGTGGAGCCCTTCTGCCCGATCGCGACGTAGATGCAGCGCACCTGCTGCTTCGGGTCGCCGGTGGCCCAGTTCTGCTTCTGGTTGATGATCGTGTCCGTGCAGACCGCGGTCTTGCCGGTCTTGCGGTCGCCGATGATCAGCTGGCGCTGGCCGCGGCCGATCGGCGTCATGGAGTCGATGGCCTTGATGCCGGTCTGCAGCGGCTCGTTGACCTCCTGCCGCTGCACCACCGACGCCGCCTGCAGCTCCAGCACCCGGTTGGTCTCGGCCTCGATGTCGCCGAGCCCGTCGATCGGCTTGCCGAGCGGGTCGACGACGCGGCCGAGGAAGTTGTCCCCCACCGGCACCGAGAGGATGTTGCCGGTGCGCTTGACCTGCTGACCCTCCTCGATGTGGGAGTACTCGCCGAGGATGACGGCACCGATCTCGTGCACGTCGAGGTTCAGCGCGACACCCTGCACGCCACCGGGGAACTCGAGGAGCTCGTTGGTCATCGCCGAGGGCAGGCCCTCGACGTGGGCGATGCCGTCGCCGGTGTCGGAGACGGTGCCCACCTCTTCACGCGAGGTGTCGGTCTCCAGCGACGAGACGTAGCTGGAGATCGCACTCCGGATCTCCTCGGAGGAGATCGTCAGCTCTGTCATGGCTGTCGTCTGTCCTTCTCTCGGAAGTTCTGGTTGGTCAGCTGGGGAGGGAGCGGCGCGCGGCGGCCAGCTTGCTCGCCACGCTGCCGTCGATGACCTCGCCGCCGACCTGCACGACCAGGCCACCCAGCAGTCGCGGGTCCAGCTCGACCTGCAGCGAGATCGGGCGCCCGTAGAGACGGGTCAGCGAGTCGGTGAGCTTCTGCTCCTGCTCGGGCGAGAGTGCCACCGGGGTGGCGACACGGGCCACAGATCGGTCGCGGCGGGCCGCCGCCAGCTCGGCCAGCTCCTCGCTCACGACGTCGAGGTGCCGCGACCGCGGCAGCTGGACGCTGTGCCGCAGCAGCGCGACCGTGACGGGCGAGGCCTTGCTTCCCACCAGCCGGTCGAGCAACGCGACGCGCCCGTCGGCGGGGGTCGAGGCGTCGGAGAGCAGGCTGCCCAGCTCGGGCTCCCGGTCCACGACGCGGCCGAAGCGGAACAGTTCGTCCTCGACGTCGTCGAGCGAGCCGTCCTTCTCGGCGACGGCGAGCAGCGCCTGCCGGGCGACCGACTCGAACGCGGTGACCAGGTCACCGGGCCGCGACCAGCGCGCCGCGACGAGCTCCTTCGCGACGTCGACGGTCGGCGCCGCGAGCTGCTGCCCGAGCAGCCGCTCCACCAGCCCCGTGCGGGCGGCCTCCGGCGACGACGGGTCGGCGAGCAGTCGCCGCAGCGACCGCTCCTCGACCAGCAGGCGCGTGATCGCGAACAGCTCGTCGCCGAGCCGCTGCAGGTCGCTGCCCTGCGCCGAGTCGGCGTAGGCGTCCAGCCGGGCGTCGGCCGCAGCCATCGCTTCCCGGCTGGCCGCCTGCAGGACCTCGGCCATCAGTTCGCCCCGCCCGCCGGAGTGGTCTCCCGACGCTGCGCCATCCCGTCCAGTTCGGACAGGAAGGAGTCGACGGTGGCCGAGCGGCGGGCGTCGTCGGCGAGCGAGTCGCCGATGAGGCGCTCGGCCAGCTGCACGGACAGCCCGCCGATCTCACCGCGGAGCTGCCGCACCGCCTGCTCGCGGGCGGCGGCGATCTGCTCGTCGCCCCGCTGCCGGATCCGGGCGGCCTCCTCCTCGGCCTGGGCCCGCAGCTCGGCCTTGATCTGCTGGCCCTCGGCGCGGGCGTCGTCGCGGATGCGCGCCGCCTCGGCCCGCAGGCCGGCGAGCTGCTCCTCGTACTGCCGCTTGAGGTCGCTGGCCTCTTCCTGGGCGTCCTCGGCCCGCTTGAGCCCGCCCTCGATCTTGTCCCTGCGCTCGGCGTAGACCTTCTCGAACTGCGGGAAGACCGTGCGCCAGAGCAGGAAGAGCAGCAGCGCGAACGAGATCAGACCGACGATGATCTCGACGGTGTGCGGGACGAGGGGGTTCAGCTCCTCGGCCGCGAGAAGGGTGGTCATGTCGTTCTCCTCCGCCTACCCGGCGTCCGGCGTGCCGTGTCTCACTGAAGGGCGAACGCCATGACCAGGCCCAGGATGGCCAGCGCCTCGGAGAGAGCGAACCCGATGAACGCGATGCCCTGCAGCTGGCCGCGGGCCTCCGGCTGGCGGGCGACACCGTTGATGAACGCGGCGAAGACGATGCCCACGCCGATACCCGGGCCGATGGCCGAGAGGCCGTAGCCGATGACGTTCAGGTTGCCGGTGATCATTTCTGAGCTTCTTCCTTTCCTCCGGTCCGCGG
>DATABM010000031.1:0-5167 GCA_036259555.1 Solirubrobacterales bacterium | reverse complement strand
CGGCTCTCTCCTGCCCCTCGCGTCAGTGGCGCTCGCCGGGAGCGGCAGCGGCGCCCGAAAACCTTTCGAGAAATGGCGAGATCCAGTCCGTCTTCCTTCTTGAACGAGCGGAGAAAGGAGATCGCATGCCACAAGAGTTCTCAGGGTTTCCCGAATCTCTCGCCGGGAGCGAAACCGCGGAGACCGTCGGCCCGGCCGGCCCTGTCGACGCCGGTTTCGCCGCACCTCTGCCGCTGCGGAGGGTTCATCAGGCGGTGACCAACGCCCTCGCTGCCCGCGTGGCCGGCGAGGGTGCCGAAGCGTTCGCGCTTTCGGCGGATGTCTTCGAGGAAGCCGGCAACGTGGTCGGAGTGTCGGTGGGCCCAGCGCCCGTCGAGGCGCAGGAGCTTCTTCTCGAACCGGGCTCGCCGACGGTGACGGTGTACCTGGCGGAACCGATGCCGCACCAGCACGTTCGCCGCATCCTCGCCGACGAGATGGGCGTCGAGGATGCCGCCGACCCGGACCTCCCCCTCCGCACGGTGGTCACCGGGCAGATCGAGGCCTTGAACCACACCTTCCGAATCCGCCCCGCCCCTGGCGGCGTTTCCATCGGCCGCGCCGACAGCCGCTCGGCGGGAACGCTCGGCTGCCTCGCCCAGCGGCGGGGCGGCGACGGCCCGGATCGTCTCCTGCTCCTCACCAACAACCATGTGATCGCCGATCTCAACGCCGGACGCTTCGGGGATCCGGTCGTGCAGCCGGGCCGGCTCGACGGCGGCTCGATGCCCGGCGACCAGATCGCGGCGCTCGAGAGGTTCGTGAGGATCGACTTCAGCGGCGGAGAGAACCTGGTCGACTGCGCCACCGCATTGGTCGATCCCGAGCAGGTGCGGCCGGACATCGTCTTCCTCCGCGACGGTCGCCCGCAGTTCTTCCGCGTCTCCTCACAGCCCCTCGACTGTCGCGAGAACCTGCTGGTGGGAAAGTCCGGCCGGACGACACAGCTCACCAGCGGCGACGTCGAGTCCTGCGCGGCGACCGTGACGGTGCGGTTCGGCGACCGCACGGCCCTGTTCGTGGATCAGATCGCCGTGCGCGGACGGAACGGCGACTTCAGCCGTCCGGGAGACTCCGGCTCTCTGGTCTGGAGCCTCGACGAGGAGAGACGGCCCGTCGGGCTGCTCTTCGCCGGCGGGAGCGGCCGGACCTTCGTCAACAAGATCGGCCATGTCCTGACGGCGCTCGACGTGGAGCTCGTCACCTGACCGCGACCGGGCTGGTAGAATCCGGGCGGAGGCGCGATCATGAGCGACTTTTTCCGCAATCTGCCCGACGAAGACGCCGGCGTCACCTATCGACCGGAGCCGCCGAGCTCGCAGGCGGCTTCGAAGGTCGAGGCCGTGCGGCGGCGGCACGAGAGCGAGCTGCTGGCGATCGAAGGCGTCGAGGGCGTCGCCAGTCGGTCGGACGCAGTCGTTCTCTACGTGCGGGACGAGGCGGTCGCGTTGAGGGCGCCGCGCGCGATCGAGGGAGTTCCCGTGGAGTTGGTGGTCACGGGCTCGGTCACCGCCTACTGAGCGGGCGGCTCGGCGGCCGGCGAAGCCGGAAGGACGAGGATCGCCGCGCTCGCGCGGTCCGCGCTCAGAGCAGGGTGGCGAGGATGGGGTGGTCGGCCATCCCCAGCGTGTCGTAGATCCGCCGAATGTAGTTCCGCGTCTCCCGATACGGCGGCACCCCGCCGTACCGATCCACCGTCCCCTCGCCGGCGTTGTAGGCCGCCAGCGCCCGGGCGACGTCGCCCTCGAAGCGGGCGAGGAGCCAGGCGAGGTAGCGGGTGCCGGCCTCGAGGTTCCTCTCCGGCACGAACGCCTCGCCGCGGGCGAGCCCGAAGCGCTGCGCGGTCGCCGGCATGAGCTGCATCAGCCCCTGGGCGCCCTTGTGCGACACCGCCGCCGGGTCGAAGGCCGACTCGGCGCGCACCAGGGCGGCGACCAGCGCCGGGTTGACCTCGTGGCGGCGGGCGGCCTCGAAGATCTGCTCGCCGAAGGGAGTCGCCGGCACCGGCTGGCCCTCGGCGAAGCGCCAGTCGAAGGCGGCGGGGCCGGCGTCGGCGACCGCCGGCGGCGCCTCCGGCTCCGGCATCACCTCGTCGTCGACGATGCGCTCGACGCGGGAGAGCGGCAGGGTCACCGTGCCGCCCGCGAGGAGCTCCACCCGCACCCGGTCGTCCGCCACCCGGAACGACGCCGCCTTGTAGAAGCGGCCGCCCTCGAGGACCACCAGCTCGGCGGCGGCGGGCGCGGCGGGCAGGAGCGCCAGGACGGCCGTGGTGGCGGCGGCGAGCGGGACGAGGCGGGAGCGGTGGCGGGTCATCGTGGATTCGTACGCGAGGGGTCGCGGGAAGTCTAACCGAGGCCACAGCTTCGACATTTCGGTGCTCGTGCTGGACCTGCCCTGGCGCGAACGAACTCGGACCGTTCGTACCTCTACGGCGCCACCGGAATCGCGAGTGCCATCCTATCCCCTCCGAGGCTCACCACCGCTTCCGGCCTTCCTTCCCTCACCGCGAGGAAAGCGGCTCGAGCTCGAGGGGTGGCGAAGCTCTCGGGGTAGGAGATCGGCTCCTCGGTCTCCAGTCGATAGAGCCTGCTGCGCACCGACAGGTAGGTCCGTCCGCCACTCTTGAACGCGATGCAGGGTTTGAGCGCCGGGCATCGCAGCGTCGGCCCGGTCGTCTGGACGTACTGCGCCGCGCTCGCTCGTCCGAAGGATGCCGGCAGGTGAAGCTTCGGCAGCTCGCTTATGGCGAAGGCAGCGTCCGACTTGTTCTCGGGCCTGTGCATGAGCTGGAAGATCTGACCCGAGTCGGCAATCGCGGCGCGGGTGATCTCCTCGCCGTTTCGCTCGTCGAAGACGCGGACGAGGAAGTAGAAGTTCGTCTCATACCGCGGGCCGCAACGGCTGGGTGTCCAGTTGGCGACCCTCGAGACCACGAATCGCGCTTGGCCTGCATCGACCGTCTCGAAAAACCGGCGATCATCCGGGAGCACATCGCCCTCCTGCCGGTCGATGACCCGCCGATGGGCGACCAGGAAATCCTCGACAGCCTGTTCGTCTGTCGCGGGAAAGGGGTGGGGTAGGTAGAGCTCGCTGCCGGGTTCGGCAGCTAGGAGACGCTTCTTGAGCTCGGCTCGCTCGGCCGCATGCTCGTTGGGACAGTCGCCCGCCGTCCAGACCTCGGCGGTCAGAGGAAGCGATGGCACGAGCAGGAGGAGGCTGATCAGAAGTTTCATCTTTCCGGCTCCTCAGTTCTGGTTCAAGGGCGTGCATCCGCCACCGCCGCCGCACGCATCACTATCGATCACGCTGTCGCCGTAGGCTGTGAGGTACGAGCTCGCGCCCGCGACCGCCTCAGCCTCGACGATCTGCTGACACGTGCTGCCCGGAGGGCAACTGCTTGAAATCCAGCTCGAGCTTCCCCACCGAATGCGTGGTCCAACGAGTGGATCGTGAAAAAGGGTGTAATCCCAAGCACGAAAACCGGACCCGGTTTCATGCCAGAGCCCGCCGACCACGATCACGGCGTGGAAGCCGGCGTCGATGATTGCGATGGAGGGACGTTCCTGGTCGAGAGCAGCAATCTGCCTGCTGAAGAACTTCTCACTATCAGGATCCGCGGCAACGAAGTCCACGAAGGCATCGAAGGCGGTCGTGTAGAAGTTTACCGCGTCAGCGATGATCTGCGGGCTCGTACCGGTCGAGGTGCCACCCATGTGTTGCGAGATTTGCTGTTGCGTGGGCAGGTTGGCCGTGCCGAAGTCGTAGGCGGTCCACATTTGAACGGTGGCAGGCCCGCAGTCGAACGAGTCGATCTGCTGAGCGAAGAAGGGAACGCCGATCTCCGGGGTCGTGTCGGTTCCTATGTAATTGCAGGAAGCGAGCGAGATGGCGAGCGTTCCCGCTGCGCCGACTCTTGCGGTGGCCGTAAGGTTTGACAGCATCGAACTTCCTTCCCTGTCGTGGCGAAATCTGAGCGTTGTCGCGCCGCCTCACTAGTTGCTTATAGAGTGTAGGGCATTCGATGAAGCGGGACGGCCTTGCCGTCTCCCGCCTCTTTGCCCCCAGGCCGGCTTCGATTCCTCCCGCAAGGCTGGAAGCGGAGCACCTTCCACCCCAGGGAAGCCCTGCAACGCGGCTCAGTCCGGCCGCCCCGCCCGTTCGACCGCCCATGCGATGTCGTCCCGCTGGAACTTCTCCTGCAGCTCGAACTCGTGCCGACGAACGAACTCGATGAGCGCCAAGCGGCCGATCTCGTCCTCGCTGAAGAACCACCCGCTCTCGACCAGCCGACGAATCCTCTCGGCCAATGCATCGGGAACTTCGACTTGGAGGGTCTTCATATCGGCTCGCTCCGGGGCCGCGAGTCTAGCAGTCTGTCCCCGCGTCACGCCCGCGGGTGGTGCCGGTCGTAGAGGCTCTTCAGCCGCTGGCTGTGGATGTGGGTGTAGATCTGCGTCGTCGAGACGTCGGCGTGGCCGAGCATCATCTGGACGGCGCGGAGGTCGGCGCCGTGCTCGAGGAGGTGGGTGGCGAAGCTGTGGCGGAGGACGTGGGGGGAGACGTCGCGCACTCCGGCGGCGCGGGCGTAGCCGCGGAGGACCTTCCAGAAGCCCTGGCGGGTCATCGGGTCGCCGAAGCGGTTGACGAAGACGACCTCGTGGCGGCCGCGGAGGAGCTCCGGGCGCACGTCGCGGAGGTAGCGCTCCAGCCAGCCGATCGCCTGCTCGCCGATCGGCACGATGCGCTCCTTGGCGCCCTTGCCGGGGATGAGCAGGAAGTCGATGGCGCGGCGACCGTCGCGGTCGGCGGCGAGGCCCTGGAGGTGGCCGAGCTTGAGGCCGACCAGCTCGGAGACCCGCAGGCCGGAGGCGTAGAGGATCTCGATCATCGCCCGGTCGCGGAGGCCGCGCGGCTGCGTCAGGTCCGGGGCGGCGAGGAGCGCCTCGACCTCGCGCTCGGTGAGCACCTTGGGGAGCTGGGCGAGGAGGCGCGGCGGCAGGAGGTTGACCGCCGGGTCGTCGCCGCGCTCGCCCAGGGCGACGAGATGGGCGTAGAAGCCGCGGATCGACGAGAGCGCCCGGCGCACCGAGCGCGGCGCGAGGCCCTGGCGGCGCAGAGCGCGCAG
>DATABM010000030.1:0-12130 GCA_036259555.1 Solirubrobacterales bacterium | reverse complement strand
TGCTCACGGGCACCCGAGATGACGATCCGGTCGGAAGCGGCCACTCAGCTCGATTCTACGCAGGCGAACAGACGTTCGAAAAGAGCGTGGCTGAGGTTTGTCGCGCTATGCGGCACAAAAGTCGACCACGGTGCTCAGTAGATCGCCGCCGCGAGGCGCTTGCGGTAGTCGCGTGCAAGCGGGTCGCCAGGATCGCCTTCGCTGAGGACGCCGACGAAGACGCGGCGCAGCCGCTCGCGCGCCTCCTCATCCGCGACGAGAATCTCGTCGAGCAGCGCATCGAGGGCCGCGCTGCGGTCGCCGCAGTCGAGCGCCTCGAAGGCCGCGGCTGCGATCCCCTGCTTCGAGAGGTGGACGCGGGCGGCGATCCCGGCGGCGGCGAAGTCGCTCTCCTCGTGCGCCTCGACGGCGGCCAGCGCCTCGTCCTCCGCCCCGCGCTCGAGCCGCGCCCTGGCCAGCGCCACCGCAACGTCGGCGCGGCGCGGCTCGAGCTCTGCCGCCTCGCGCAGCGAGAGCTCGTCGCCCTTTGCCAGCAGCTCGTCGGCACGCGAAGGGACGAGCGAGTCGAACAGCGCTTCGACCTTGGCCTTCGGCACGGCGCCGACGAACTCCTCGACGACCCGCCCGTCGCGGAACGCCTTGACCGCAGGAATGCCCTGCACGCGATGACGAGCGGCCAGCGCCTGGTTGGCGTCGACGTCGACCTTGGCGAGGACGACCTTGCCGGCCCGCGCCGCCTCGGCCGCTTCGAGCGCCGGTCCCAGGGTCCGGCACGGCCCGCACCACTCGGCCCAGAAGTCGACGACGACTGGGATCTCGCGCGAACGCTCGACCACCTCGCGCTCGAAGCTCGCCTCGCTGACGTCGATCGGCATCGCGTGAGAGGTTAGATATCGCGATGAGCCGGCAACCGCCCCCAGTCAGCGGGATCTCCGAGCTGGTCCTGGAGGTCGTCGACCTCGACGCCGCCGCCGCCTTCTACGGCGAAATCCTCGGCTTCGAGGAGACGCGCCTCGGCGAGCGGCGCGAGGACCGGCGCTGGTTCCTGGTCGGCGACACCGCCCGGCTCGGTCTCTGGACGCCGCAAGAGGGGATCGCCGGCGGCCGGGGCGGCGCCCACGTTCACTTCGCCTTCTCGATTCCCGATGCCGAGCTCGACGCGCTGCGCGAGCGCATCGTCGCCGCGGGCGCCGAGGTCGAGGGGCCGATCCAGCTCGGCCCGAGCCGCTCGATCTACGTCACCGACCCGGACGGCAACGCGGTCGAGTTCTGGGGGCAGGACCTCGCCGCGTACGCGCGGCGGGCCCGCGGCGAAGGCTGACGCGTACGGCCCGACCCGTGCGGGACGGTTGCGGATCGGCAGCGTTCGGCGTAACGTCGAGGTAGGCGGGGTCAATCCGACGAAGGAGGTCTGAGATGTCGAACGTCGACGCCGCCCGATCCGCCTATGAGGCCTTTGGCCGCGGCGACCTGGAGACCCTGAAGGAGATGCTCGCCGAGGACGGCACCTGGCTTACCTCCGACGAGCTGCCGCTCGGCGGCGAAACCAGCGGCCGCGACGCGATCCTCGGCAACTTCGCGCAGATCCCGAGCTACTGGTCGTCGTTCAGCGTCGAGCCGGAGGAGTTCATCGATGCTGGCGACTGGGTCGTCGTGCGGGGCACGCAGCGGGCCGGGAACGACAACGGCAGCTTCGAAGCCCCCTTCGCCCACCTGATCAGGTTCGAGGCCGGCAAGATCGCGCGCGGCGAGTTCTACGGGGACAGCGCCAAGGCGGCGAAGGTCCTGGCCTGACCGGCGCCGCCGGCCCGGAGCGGTGGCTTTGCCAAGCACGATCAACGACGACCGAGGGAGTGTGCTCTGCACATGACCGAGGGAGGACGACGACATGCGCCGGCAGAGGCGCCGCTCAGGCGCCGGCGGTCATGCCATCGAGGTCGCTGCGCAGCTCCTTGATCTCGTCGCGGATCCGCGCCGCCTCCTCGAAGCGGAGATCTTCGGCCGCCGCCAGCATCTCCTCCTCCAAGGTGACGATCGTCCGCTCCAGCTCAGCCGGGTCGCTTATCCCATTCGCCCGGCCGCGCCGGCGCTTGCGGGGCGCCCGGTCCTCCATCGCCAGGAACTCCGCCATCTCCGAGATCCCTTTGCGCACCGTCTCGGGCGTGATCCCGTGCTCCTCGTTGTAGGCCAGCTGAATCGCCCGGCGCCGCTCGGTCTCGCTGATCGCCGCCCGCATCGCGTCAGTCTCCTTGTCGGCATACATCAGCACCCGCCCGTTGACGTTGCGGGCCGCGCGGCCGATCGTCTGCACGAGGCTCGTCTCGCCGCGCAGGAAACCCTCCTTGTCGGCGTCGAGGATCGCGACCAGCGAGACCTCCGGAAGGTCGAGACCCTCGCGCAGCAGGTTGACGCCGACCAGCACGTCGTACTCGCCCAACCGCAGCTCTCGCACGATTCGGATCCGCTCCAGCGTGTCGATTTCGGAGTGCAGGTAGCGGACCTTGATGCCGTACTCGAGCAGGTAGGCGGTCAAGTCCTCGGCCATCTTCTTGGTCAGCGTGGTGACGAGGACGCGCTCTTTCACCTCGGCGCGGGCCCGGATCTCGTTCATCAGGTCGTCGATCTGGTTCTTGGTCTCGCGCACGTCGATCTCGGGATCGACGATCCCGGTCGGCCGCACGATCTGCTCGACGATCCGCGTCGATTCGGCCCGCTCGAACGGGCCGGGCGTCGCCGACACCATCACCAGCCGGTCCACCCGCGCCAGGAACTCGTCGAACTTGAGCGGCCGGTTGTCGATCGCCGAGGGCAGCCGGAAGCCGTAGTCGATCAGCGTCGTCTTGCGCGAGCGGTCCCCCTCGTACATCCCGCCGATCTGAGGGATCGTCTGATGGGACTCGTCGACGAAGCAGACAAAGTCGTCGGGGAAGTAGTCGACAAGCGTATGCGGCGGGCTGCCGGGCGGGCGCCCATCGAGGATGCGCGAGTAGTTCTCGATCCCCGAGGTGAACCCAAGCTCCTTCAGCATCTCGATGTCGTAGGCGGTCCGCTGGCGCAGCCGGTGCGCCTCGAGCTGCTTGCCTTCGCTCTCGAGCTCGGCCGTGCGCGCGTTCAGTTCGGCGCGGATCTCCTCCACGGCGCGGTCGAGCGTCTCGTCTTTGGTCACGTAATGCGAAGCCGGCCAGACCGAGACGTGGTCGATCGTGTCGAGGATCTCGCCCGTCAGCGGGTCGAAGTGCTGGATCGCCTCGATCTCGTCGCCGAAGAGCGCGATCCGGTAGGCGGACTCGGCGTAGGAGGGCATGATCTCCAGCACCTCGCCGCGCACCCGGAAGGTGCCACGGCCGAGCGCCGTGTCGTTGCGCTGGTATTGGATCTTGACCAGCTTCCGCAGCACCTCGTCGCGGTCGATTTCCTCGCCGACCTTGAAAAGCTGCATTTTTTCGTTGTAGACCTGCGGCGAGCCGATCCCGTAGATGCAGGAGACCGAGGCGACGATGATCACGTCGCGCCGCGCGAACAGCGCCGCGGTGGCGGCGTGGCGCAGCCGGTCGATCTCGTCGTTGATCGAGGAGTCCTTCTCGATGTAGAGGTCCTGCGCCGGGACGTAGGCCTCCGGCTGGTAGTAGTCGTAGTAGGAGACGAAGTACTCGACCGAGTTCTTGGGAAAGAACTCGCGGAACTCGTTGCAGAGCTGCGCGGCCAGCGTCTTGTTGTGGGCGATGACCAGCGAGGGCCGCTGCACCTCGGCAATGGTCGCCGCCATCGTGAAGGTCTTGCCGGTGCCGGTGGCGCCGAGCAGCGTCTGGAACCGCTCCCCCGCGCGCAGTCCCTCGGCGAGCCCCTCGATCGCCTTCGGTTGGTCGGCGGTCGGCGTGTAGGCCGGGTTCAGCTCGAACTTGGGCACCGGCTCACCTTAGCGAGGGCCCATCGCGCGCCAGCCGGGCCAGCGTCTGAGGCAGGGGATAAACAGCGATGTTTGCCGCCGACTGCTCTTGTCTGTAGAGCTACTGTCGGCAGCAGCAGAGAATGCCCCGCATGCAACCGAGA
Organism: Solirubrobacterales bacterium; assembly: GCA_036259555.1. Taxonomy (GTDB): domain Bacteria; phylum Actinomycetota; class Thermoleophilia; order Solirubrobacterales; family 70-9; genus VRUE01. Next base: position 8,080 of record DATABM010000030.1, on the reverse strand, counting down.
GACCGCTTCGCGATCAACCTCCGCAAGGCACGTCAGAAGGCAAAGATCTCCCAGGAGGAGCTGGGTTTTCGCTGCGACCTGCACCGCACCGAGATATCGCTGCTCGAGCGCGGCGGGCGGGAGCCGCGGCTGGGGACGATCGTCAAGCTGTCGAGCTCGCTGGGCGTGACGCCCGAAGAGCTCTGCGGCGGAATCCGCTGGAACGCCAAATCGCAGAAATTCCAGTTCAAGAAGTAAGGGTGGAGGCCGTTCCCGGCACGGCTTCCACTTAACTTCTTGCGAAGACGGCGGCTGGCGGTCCGAGTGCAGAATCGCGCAAGAAGCACAAGACGTTCCAGCCCTACGGGGTATCGCTCTTAGCGTTCCAGCCTACGGAGTGTGGCTCTTAGCGTTTCACCCCTAGGGGACGGTGGCTCTCAGGGGAGGAACTGTTCCAGGATGCCTTCGGCCGGCCCGAGGAAGCTCTGCGCTTCGTCGAGCAGCTGGCGCGCGTCCATGACCAGTTCGACCGCCTGGTCGAGGGGGATCCGCTGGACGGTCTCGCGCAGCGGGCCGGCGAGCAGCGGGCTGAGGGCGCCCGCCCGTTCGGCATCGTCGACCGCGCGCACGAGGCCGGCCCGAATCGCCCGCGCCAGCTCGGCGTCGGAGATCCCGTAGCGCTGCATGAAGCGCTGGCGCGAGCGCGGCGTCGCCAGGGCACGGGCCAGCGTCTCGCGCGTCACCCCCAGCTCGCAGGCAGCTCCGTCGAGCGCCGAGAGCGAAAACTGCTCGGCGATCTCTTCGAGGCTGCCCGGGTCGCGCCATTCGCGCGGCTCGCAGGGATCCTGGACCTGCGCAGGCGCGTAGGAGGAACCGCCGGCCGCGAGATAGGCGCCGGCGAGGGCCAGCGAGGCGACTGCCGCCACCACGACCAGCAGCCAATCCCGCCCGACGCTCACAGCTCCACCCTCCGTGCCAGCCCGATCGGCAGCAGCGCGAGCAGGCCGATCGCGGCGCCGAGCCCGAACGAGGGGCTGAAGGCGTGGGTGGCGCCGCGGTCGAGCTGGTCCTGCAGTTCGCCGCGCAGCTGGACGACTTCATCGCGCTCCTCCGGGTCGTCCGGGAGCGGCTCGAAAGCCGGCTCGATGGTTGGCACTTTGCCCCGCTGTTCTTCGAGCCGGTCGTCGAGGCGCTGCGAAAGCTCGAGCTTGAGCAGGGGGCTGACGCGCGAGTCGAGCACCACGGCCGTGCCGGACGCGATCGCGTCGCGCCGCTGCTCGGCGATGTCCGCGGTGAAGAGGGGGGTTAGGGCGATCAAGCCGACCGCGACCCCGATGTGCCGGGAGGCGATCGTCCAGCCGCCGTGGATCGCCTGCGGCGCCCGGCCAGCCAACGCCGTCTCGGTGAGCGCCGAGAGGACCAGGGAGAGGCCGATCCCGACCAAGAGCTGCGGCGGCAGGGTCAGCGCAACGGTGGCCTTGGGCAGCAGCGCCAGCCCGCCCAGCCCGCCGCCGACGAGGATCGCCCCGGCCGCGGCGCGCGCCTTGGCGCTCGCCACCTCGGGGCCCAGGCGACTGCCGAGGAGCGCGGCGAGGGGCATCGCGGAAACGACGGCCGCGGCGCCGATCGGGCTCAGCCGCCAACCCTCGATCAGCAGCAGCACGAGCAGGAAGAGCGCGGCGGCGATCGCGGCCGAGGTCATCGCCAGCGCGAGGTTGGCGAGGAGGTGAGGCCGGCCGGTGCGCCGCAGCTCCGAGGCGATTACCCCGGTCGCCGCCTCATGCCTCGCCACCGCCAGGACCGGCACCCCGGCGGCAATCGCCAGCGGCGCCTGGATCAGGAATACGGACTGCCATGAGACGAGCTCGGTTAGCAGGCCGCCCGCCGCCGGGCCCAGCGCGGCGCCGGTTGCGCCGGCGGCCGCCCAGACCGTGGCTGCCCGCCGCTCCGACCCGACGGTCGCCGGCAGCAGCTCCAAGACCGCCGTGACCGCGGCGGCGCCGCCCAGCGCCTGCACGCAACGCGCCGCGATCAGCGTGCCCAGCTCCGTGGCGACGCCGCAGGCGACTCCCGCGCCGGCGAAGACGGCAAGGCCGACTGCCGCCGTACGGCCCGGACCGACGCGACGCCCAACCTGAGCGATCGGCACGGCCGCGAGCGCCAGGACCAGGTTGAAGGAAACGAGGACCCACGTGACGCCCGCCACGCTGGTGTCGAGCTCGCGATAGATGTCGGGCAGCGCCAGGACGACGATCGAGGAGTCGGCGAGGACGAGGCCCACCGCGACCGTGAGGGCGGCGAGGCGCGGCCGCGGCTCACTCATGAAGATCCTCGCGCTTCGCTTCCTCGCGAAGGATCGGATATGCACGCTCGGGCACGGTCGCGCTCATCGGTATCCCAGCTCCCTGGCATAGGCCTCCCGGTACTCCTCCCGCTTCTCCAGAACCTGCTCCACGTAGCTTCGAGTTTCCCCGAACTCGATGTCGTCGAGCTCCATATCGACCCCACCCCACTTTTCGACGTTTCCGAGACCGGCGTTGTACGCCGCCAACGCCGCCACCTCGTTCTGGTCGAGCGCGTCGAGCAGATAGCGCATGTAGTAGGTCCCGTAGGCGATGTTCACGTCGGGGTCGGAAAGGTCCTCGAGCACGAACTCGGTGCCGCGGCTCCTGCGGGCGATGAAGCGCGCCGTGGCCGGCGTGATCTGCATCAGGCCACGAGCGTCGGCATGCGAGGTCTGGTCGCGAAAGTGCGACTCGGCGTAGATCATCCCGGCGATCAGGGCCGGCTCGACGTCCCACTGGGCGGCCTCCTGCCGGATCACGTCCTCGTGGCGGAGCGGCAACGTCAGCTCCTGGATCGCGTCGTCGACCTTGCCGAACACGCCCAGCGCAGCGCCCGCCGTCACGCCGACGACCACCAGCAGGGCACCGGCGAGCAGGCGTCGACGGCGCACGGCACGAGCTTGCCGGCTCCGCTTACGGCTCATCCCCTCAGCTTGTCGAGGAGCTCGGATAGGTGACGCTCGAGGTCCTCGAGGCTCCCGTCGTTGGCGACAACGTGCTCGGCGCGGGCCGCCTTCTCCGACTGGCTCAGCTGTCGCGCCTCCCGCTCGGCAACCAGGGTGTGACCTCGCGCTTCGGCACGTTCGCGGCGCAGCCCGTCCGCGGTGACGATCGCGACGGTCGTGTCGAAGACCTTCTCCATCTCGGCCTCGAAGAGCAGCGGCACCTCGACCACGGCAACCTCGGTGCCCTCCGGTAGAGCGCTCAACCGGGCGCCGATCCTCTCCCCGACGAGGGGATGGATCTGCTCCTCCAGCCAGCTCAGCTGCCGGGGGTCGGCGAAGACGATCTCACCGACCTTGCCCCGGTCCACCTTGCCGGCGGGAGCGACCCCCTCGCCCCAGCGCTCGACCAACAGGCCGAGCAGCGGTTCGCAGTCGAGCAACTCGTGGACAACCGCGTCACTGGAGATCGTCGCCGCCCCCAGTCGCTGAAAGGCGGCGAGCGCCTCGGACTTGCCGGCCGCGATGCCGCCGGTCAGCCCGATCGTCAGGGGCGCCGCCAATGACGCCCGCTCAGCTCTGCTGGGCTTCGCCCGTCTGCTCGCCGCCGGCGGAGCCGTCGCCGGAGCCGTCGTCCTCGCCGGCCGCCTCGTCGAGGTCGTCGGGCGAATCCGGCCTTTCCTGCACCGATTCCCCCTCCTGCGGCGACCCTTCCCCCTCCTGCGCCTCTTCGCCGGGAGCGGGGTCGTCGCCGGACTCGCCGTTCGACGGCTCGGCCTCGGCGACGGGCTCAGCGGCTTCCTCCTGCGCGGCAGTCTCCTGGGCCGCAGCTTCAGGCGTAGGCGGCACGGGCTCCTCGGCGATCGGCTCCACGTCCTCGGCCGGGGACTCCGCGGCTCCCTCCTCGGCGACGGGCTCCTCAGCCGCTTCTTCCGCGGCTGGCGTGGAGGACGGGGACTCGCCCGCAGCTTGCGAGGACGAGTCGCCATCCTCCGCGACAGGACCCGCGGGCAATTCCTCTGCACCCTCGCCTGAGCCATCGCCCGCGGCGGCTTCCATCTGCGCCCCCAAATCGCCCATCGGCATGTTCTGCCCCTCGACCCGCTTGATGCTGAGCGAGAGCCGCCGTCGCTCCTCGTCGATCTCGAGGATCTTGACGTTCAGCTTGGCGTCCGGCTCGACCACCTCGGAGGGGTTCTCGACGTGGTGGTCGGCGAGCTCGGAGATGTGGACGAGGCCCTCGACGCCCGGCAGGATCTCGACGAAGGCGCCGAAGGCGACGACCTTGGTGACCGTGCCCTCGAGCACGTCGCCCGGCCGGTGGGTGCTGATCACGCGCTGCCAGGGGTCCTCCTGCGTCTGCTTGAGGCCAAGCGAGATGCGCTGGCGGTCGCGATCGATGTCAAGCACTTTGATCCGCACCGTGTCGCCGATCGAGACAACCTCGGAGGGATGGTTGACGTGGCTCCAGGAAAGCTCGGAGATGTGAACGAGGCCGTCGATGCCGTCGAGGTCGACGAAGGCGCCGAAGTCGACGATGTTGGAGATCTTGCCCTCGACGACCTGGCCCGGCTCGAGGCGGCCGAGGATCTGCTCGCGCACCTCCTTGCGCTCTTCCTCGAGCACGGCGCGCCGCGAGAGGACGACGTTGTTGCGGCTGCGATTGAGCTCGATGACTTTGCACTCGAGCGTCTGGCCCAGGAACTCGTCGAGGTTGTGGACGCGGCGGATGTCGACCAGCGAGGCGGGCAGGAAGCCGCGCACCCCGAGGTCGAGGATGAGTCCGCCCTTGACGACCTCGATCACGGTGCCCTCGACCGGTTCGCCCGACTCGGCGGCAGCCTCGATCCGGCGCCACGCCTTCTCGAAGCGCGCCCGCTTCTTGGAGAGGACGAGGCGACCCTCGGCGTCCTCTTTAGTGAGGACGAGCGCATCCAGCTCTTCGCCGAGCTCGACCTCCTCAGCCGGGTCGACCGACTTGCGGATCGAGAGCTCGGTCGAGGGGATGACGCCCTCCGACTTGTAGCCGATGTCGACGAGGACCTCGTCCTTGTCGATCCGCACGACTTTCCCTTTGACGACGTCCCCCTCGTCGAAGGAGACCATCGTCGCCGCGTAGTTCGGGACGACCTTGCCCGCCACTTCGAGCAGCAGGCCACCGGAGCCCTCGACGGGTACCCCGGCCGGTTCTGAAGGACTGGTCGTATCGGTCACGGACACAGCGGCAGATAATTACAAAAATCACTGCCGCCTCCTCTGCTCCCTGGATCACTGAGAACCGGACTTGGGCGGCTTCGCTCCCCCGTCCGGAGGCGGCGGCGAGATACCCTGCGGCCTCAGTGCCAACCAGAGCGACCAAGCGCGGGGGCGAGCGAGTCCCGATCGACGGCAGCCACGACGTGCTGATCTGCGGCGCCAGCTTCGCCGGCCTCGCGGTCGCCCGTGAGCTGGCGGGCAGCGGCGCCGACGTGATGGTCGTCGACCGATACGAGATCGGCGAGCGTCAGACGTCCGCCTGCGGCATTCCCACCGACTGGCTCCGCGCGACCGGACTGATGGAGGCCGAGCGGCAGCGCTTCGACTCGCTGCTGATCCACACGCCGCACGGCAGCGAGCGCTACCGCCTGCCGTGGACCTTCTCGACCTTCGATTACAGGGAGCTCTGCCAACTTCTCTGGGCGAGCTGCGACGCGCGCTTCGAGACCGCAAAGGTCGACGGCCGTGCGGCGGCGACGAACCTCGACGGCGCGATTGCGGTCGAGACCGACCGCGGAGTGCTGTCGGCGCCGCTGGTCGTGGACGCGCTTGGCTGGCGACGTCTGCTGGCAAGCGGCGACGGCTACCAGCCGCCCGATGCGCCGCTCTCCCGCGGCCTCGAGGTCCATCCGCATGGCAGGGGCGACGACTTGGAGGTCTGGATCGACCGCCGCTACGTCCCCGCCGGGTACGGCTGGTCGTTCCCGGCCCGCGACGAGCTGCGGATCGGCGTCGGCTCCTTCGACCCGCGGTTCCACGTCCGCGAGACCACCGAGCTGCTTGCCGAAGACCTCGGGCAGGACCGCGTCCGCTACCAGGGCAACTGGATTCCGCACAAGCTGCGCCGCGCCACGGAGGGCGGCGTCTTCTTCGCCGGCGACTCGGCCGGGCACTGCCTGCCGTTGACCGCAGAGGGGATCAGGACCGCCCTCTACTTCGGCATCGCGCTCGGGCGCGAGCTGCGCGGCGTGGTGGAGGGGCGACAGGATCGCGAGGCGGCCGCCGCGCGCTACGCCGCCTTCCACGATCGACACGAGTGGAAGTTCCGCTGGATGCTGCGCGCGCAGCGGCTCGTCCCCCGGGTCCCGCCCCGCCTCCTCGCTCCGCTGATCCGGCTGCTGGGCCGCAAGCGCTTCGTCGACTGGTCGTTCGGCCACTACCTGCGGATCGCGCCGCCCCACCTCGCCTGGGAGGCACCCCCAGGACGGCTCGGCTCAGCGGACGACCAGGACGGTGCCGACGAGCAGCAGGACCACGCCGAGCAGCCGCTCGGGCGTGAGCGGGACCTCGTCGAGGCCGAATAGCCCCAGCCTGTCGATCGCGAGCGAGGCGCCGAGCTGGGCTGCCACCGTCAGAGCAGCGACCCCCCCGGCGCCGATCGCGGAGACGGCGATCAGGGCGGTGGTCACGTAGACGACGCCCAGGAGTCCGCCGACGAGGTAGTACCAGCTGACGTCGAAGGTCGACTCCAGGCCGCCTGCCTTGCCGCTGAGCACGACTATCGCTCCCAGCGCGACGGTTCCGATCAGGAAGGAGACGAAGGCGGCCGGGAAGCTGCCCGTCGCGCGGCCGAGCCCCGCGTTGATCGGCGCCTGCAACGCAATCAGGCCGCCGGCCACCGCGGTCAGCAGGATGGCGACACCTCTGTCCATGGCGGCCATCCTCTCAGGCGGCGTGATTCCCGGCGAGCGGCCGTGTTCATCATTGAGAGATGCCCCCGCCAGCCCACGGCCTAGCCCCCCATCTGCTCGGCGGCCCGACGCTGCGGATGCAGTCGGACCGCAGGCTGGTGAAGCTGGTGCGCGAAGGCTATGAGACCGCCTTCGACGAGATCGTCCGCCGCTACGGTCGTCCCCTGGCCCGCTACGCCGGGGCGATCGTCGGCTCGCGCTCCGAGGACGTTACGCAGGACGCCTTCTCCAAGGCGCTGCTGGCGCTGCGGCGCGACGACGCCGAGGTCGAGCTGCGGCCGTGGCTCTACCGGATCGTCCGCAACACGGCCCTCAACGACCTGCGCGACCGGCCACCCGCCGCAGCCGAGCTGGCCGAGGTGATCGCGGTCGGCGCCAACCCCGCCGACTTGATCGAGCAGCGCGAAGAGCTGACGGGCCTGATCGAGCGGCTCCGCTCGCTGCCCGAGGCGCAGCGGGCGGCGATCGTGATGCGCGAGCTGGAAGGGCTGAGCCACGACGAGATAGCCGCAGCGCTCGGCATGAGCGGCGGCGCCGCACGGCAGGCGATATACCGCGCGCGCCGGGCCCTGCGCGACGCGGTCGGCATGCTGGTCCCGCTGCCGGTGCTGAAGGCGGTGCTGGAGGCAGACAGCCCGACGGCGGCCGAAGCCGCTGGCGGCGCGGTCGGACTCGCCGGAGCGGGCCTCGCTGTGAAGGCGACGGCGGCGACGGTGCTCGTGGCCGGATCCGTCGGCGCCGGGGTCGCCCTGCAGGACACCGGCGAGCCCAGGAGTGACAACGGCAAGGCGAGCGCGGCGGCGCGCAACTCCGACGCGGTCCCGGCCACGGCGACGAGCGAGGGGCCGGGCGGCGAGAGCGGGTCGAGCAGCTCGAGCCCGGGGGACGGCGACTCGAACAGCGGGCCCGGCGGTAGTGGCGACGATCGCGGCGATGACGTCGAGGGGCGCGAGGACGAGAAGGAGGACGAGGGTCCTTCCGAGCGCTCCGGGCGAAGGTCGGGGAACTCCGACGACATCGACGACGACCGCTCGGGGCGCTCGGGCGAGGACCGTTCGGGCCACTCCGACGGTGACGAACGGGAGCCGGACGACGACGCCGACGAAGTCGAGATCGACGACGACGTCGAAGACCGTTCCCGCCCGAG
>DATABM010000029.1:0-15452 GCA_036259555.1 Solirubrobacterales bacterium | reverse complement strand
GACGACCTGTTGAACGGCGCCGCGGGCGTCGACGGCCTCTTCGGAAGCGACGGCAACGACAAGCTCGTCGGCGGCTCCGAGAACGACCGGCTCTTCGCGAACCGCGGTGCCGACCGGGCCTTCGGCATGGTGGGGGACGACCTCGTCAACGGCGGGCCGGGCAGCGACCGCCTCTACGGCAACGACGGTGATGACAAGGTCGTCGGGCGCTGGGCCGACGACCTCCTGAACGGCGGCGCCGGCGAAGACGGTGCCTTCGGCGGTCCTGGGCCGGACAAGCTCCTCGGCCGCGCCGGCCCGAACCGCCTCTTCGGCAACCAGGGGCCCGACCGCCTCTACGGCGGCGAGGGCTTCGGCTTCCTCAACGGCGGCCCCGGTGACGATCGCTGCCGCCTCGGATCCGGTGGCGGCGAGGAGGTGAGGTGCAACCCCTGAGCGATGAGGTTGCCCGCGGAGGTCCCCCGAGCGCGACTCTCGTCTCACGGCTTGTTTCCATGAAGGGAGATGGGCACGGGAGACGAGACGAGGCGGGTGCGCGTGGTCCAGCTGCTGGACTGCGACGGGGACCTGGCCGCGGGGCTCGACAGCGCCGAGCGCGAGATCGCCTCGCAGGCGCTTCCCGTCCAGCAGGTCTCACTGAAGAAGGGTGCCTGGCGCCCTGACGAGGAAGGCCCGAGGCCCGGCCACCTCGGATATCTGATCGTCGCCGGCCTCGTCATCCGCCGCGTCGAGGTCGCAAACGGATCCAAAGTGGAGCTGCTCGGTCGGGGTGACCTCCTGCGTCCTTGGCAGGAAGACGTCTCGTCGTTCTGCTGCTCGTCATGGGAGGTCCTCCAGTCGAGCCAGGTAGTCAGCCTCGATCATCGGTTGACCGAGAGCCTGGCGCGCTGGCCGGTGATCGTCGCCAACGTCGTGGCGCGTGGCGTGCAGCGCTCGCGGGCACTGGCCGCGGACGGTGCGATAGCAAGCATCGTCGGACTGGAGGATCGTCTGCTCCTGCTGCTCTGGCAACTCGCGGAGAGATGGGGCGAGGCGCGCCGGGACGGCGTGCATCTCGGGATTCGGCTGCCGCACCGCTTGCTGGCCGAGCTCAGCGGCGCGCGCCGGCCATCGGTGACGAGCGCTCTGGCGCAACTCGAGGAGGGTGGCCGCCTCGACAGCACTCCCCAGGGTCATTGGCTGCTGCTGGGCGGCCCGCCGCAGTGATTATCGCTCGTGCCGCTGTCGGCACGCTGACAACGCGGCCTAGGCGAGGCCTCGCAGAAGCCTTCGCCGGCGCGAGTCATCGAGGCGTTGCGTTGAAGCGGATCCAGCCAGAGCGGCAGCGGACGCCTTTCTTCAGTCTGTCGGTCAGTCGAACCCGTCCCCGGATCCGCCGCTCCGTGACCTGCCCGCGGAAGTAGACGCTGTCGGTCCTGCCGAACTGCGCGTCGCGAAAGCGTCCCGCCTTCGAGACCCGCGTCCAGAGGAAGCCACCCTCTTCGAGCAAGAGCCGATTGCCGTCACTGCAGCGGAGTTCCGCGTCGAAGGCGTGGATCCTGAACGCTCTCTCCTTGACCACGAGCTTGATCCGGAAGCCCTGTGCGGTCTTCCCCTTGAACAGCCGCGCGTCGGCGGGCTCAGCGGCCACCCCGGCGCTGGCGAGCAGGCCGCAAGCAAGGCACGCGGCTGCGGTGAATCGAGCAAGCATCTCCCCTCCCCTGTCGATTGCCCTCCTACGAACAGCTCAACCGACGCCAAGGCTGCGAAGCGGTTCGACCTGGTGTCAGCCTGCTGACCAGGGAGGTGGGAAGTTCTCGAGCGCGGTGGCCGCACCACCGTCCGGCGCCCGCTTGCGGAGATGCACATCCACGTCTACTCAGCGCGCATCTCGCACCCCGAACGCGCCCGACAGGATTCGAACCTGTGACCTTCGGTTTCGTAGACCGAGAAGCTGCGGCTCTATCAAGCCGTCAGAGGCGGCGATGCGACCGGTATGAGACCTTCAGACCGCAGCCGATCGCCGAACTGGGCCAATTCATCCGGCTTGCAGGTACTCGCGAAGCGCCTTCCGGATGATTGACGATCTGGGCTCATGGTCGCGCTTGGCCCGCCTGTCAAGTGCCTGCCGCAGGTCAGGATCGAGCCGGACCGACTCGACGCCGGCCGGACCCGAGCCCATAGCGGGACGACCGGGGCGACGGCGCAGCGTGTCCTCGACGTCATAGCCCTGCTCTGCCTTCTCGGCGAGCTTCTCGACCAGATCGTCGGTGATCGGCTTGCCGCTGGCGGTCCTGCCGTAGGTCTTCTTAGCCACTGTCAGTCTCCTGGGAGGAGTCGCCGGTACTTGGGTCTCATCTTCATCGCATGAATCACAAGCTCGGATCCATCGTCTCGAATGATCGTGACGATCTCAAGCAGCTCCGCGTTCCGAGCCGGCCCGAGATATAGCCGCGTGTCGTCTTGCTGAGCATCGATACTCATCGCGTTGTCGATTGCGTGCCTAATGTCCTCGTCGGCAATGCCGTGCTTTCCCGCGGATGGATGGATCTTCACTGAAATATCGTAATACGAATCTCGGATAGATTAGCGCGCATGGCAATCGCTTTGAAGGGCCTGGCAGGGGGAATGGCGATTGGGGTTGTCGGCATGCTGCTAATCGGGTATATCGCGGACCGCAATCAAGGCGTCCCTGAGCAGCTCGCCGAGGCGCTTGGCTGCTCCACCGGATCGGACGGGCTACGCCCGACGTCTGCAAGGGACGCGCAGCGCTACTTCGGCCGCAATGACGGCTTCTCCAGGTTCGCGGCGACCAACGCGGAGCGAATCCTCGACATCAGCGGCTGCGATCCACTCGGCCCCGCAACCACCTATCTGGAATTCGGCCCTCGGATGGACATGACTCGTGTGCTGAGGACCCTCGACAACTTCAGAGCGATCTGCGTGGTCCGCCAAGCCGTCTTCGAGGGCAAAGTGCTTGATGGGCGGGCGCACCTCGAAGAGCTATGCGACACGGTCGGGGGCGAGTTCTTCGCCTTACGGCCGAAGAACCTCAGCTGAAGACTAAAACGATCCAAAGCACGGGAATTACTGGGCGGCCACCGCATAAAAGGTCTCGTGCTTCACGCTGGCTAGGCTAGATCAGGACTCGGATGATTGCCGGGTACGATGTCGGTATGGACGGATCGGCGAGCTGGCGAACGGACGCACGAGATGAGCAGTTAGACAGAGCCGCTCAACTTTTTACCCAGGATGTCACGGCTCCTGGGGCGAGCTTCCTTTCTAGTCACCTCGAATTGATTGGCTTTCTCGGCTTCGTGGGGCGTCTCACCGAGCATGTAGATGGCGTGATCAATTGGCTCGATGAGCAACGCGGTGTAAACGATGAGACGACGCAAAAAGACCTTTTCAGAAGAAACTAGATCCGTTCCGACCGCTGATGCAAGAGGTCTTGTTGACGCGAGGTGTCGATAGCTACCTGACGTATGTTTCGGAACTTCTTTCTTTGATCTTTCGAGAGCGACCCGAGACCCTTCGCTCCAAGGAGAAGGTCTCCATCGATTTCGTTCTGAGCTTTGACGCGATGGAGGAACTCCAAGAGGCAATCGCAGAGCGACGTGTTGAGCGCCTCGCATACCGAGGGATGGCCGAGCTAGCCGAATGGATGGAGGAGACGATGGGGTTTGCCCTAGTGTCTGATCGCAAGCGTCTACGACGCATCGAACAACTAGTCGAGCAACGTAATCTTATTGTTCACCATCGAGGCATAATCGACCACCGCTACGTTCGAAAGCTCGGCACGTCCGACGGAAAGGTTGGAGATAAACTGAAATTGGAAGATAGTGCCCCCGACGCAATCCTCGCTCTCGCCGAAGCGGTTAGTGACGCAGATGCCCGTGCCGCCGCTAAGTGGGGGTTGGCTCAAGAGCCGCATTGGCGGTCTATCGCTAAGGAACGAGAGAGTCAAGCGGCATAAGGTGTGTGGTTCACCGCTCGTAACGGTATCCGTAGGGGCTAACCAATTGCAGTCTTTATCTGGGCGAAGCTTTTTCCTAGAGCGTGGGTGTACCTCGCCAGCATCGTCTCGACCCGATGCCCTGCGACATCAGCCAAGTCCGCGTCATTAACACCGGTAGCTCGCAGGTGCGTGACGTAGCTGTGCCGACACTCGTGAGGGCGGATATCTAGCCGGATGCTTCCTGAGCCGGCTTCCAGAGGTCGCGGTAGAAGTTGCGCTCCCGCCACATGCGGCCCGTTGGGGTCGTGAAGAGCAGGTGGCAGTCGCCGTTGAGCCGTAGCTGAGCTTCGAGCATCCAGGCGAGGGTCGCGGGGACGGGGACGACGCGGCCGGCGTCCAGCTCGCCGTGATCGGTCTTGGTCCCCTCGAGGATCTGGCCCTCATGGGCAGTGCGGCGGACTTGAAGGGTCTCGCCGTCGAAGTCCTCGCGCCGGAGCGGCAGGACCTCCCCTAGCCGTAGGCCGCAATCGGTGAAGACGCGGACCATCGCCTCGTACCGGCCGGCAGCCTTGGCGAAGCGGTGCATCTCCTCGAATGTGAAGACCCGGATCGGACGGGGCTTCTTCTTCGCCCTCGGGTCGTTAGCACGGATGCGCACGCCCTTGAAGGGGTTGAGGTCGCTGACTTCATCGGTGATCGCGTGCTCCGCCATCGCCGAGAGGGAACGGAGGATGCCGACGGCTCCCGTGGTGGCTCGGCCTTCGACCCGCAGCATGTGGTCGACGAGGGCCAGCGCGTGGCGTCAGCGCAGCTCGCGCATTGGCCAGTCCTTCAGCCGCATGCCCTCGATCTCCACATCGGCGACTCGGCCGATCTGGTGCTCGTTGGTGGCGTTGGTTCGCTCCGAGCGCGGTGGCGCTCGGTCCAGGTCGCGAAGTAGTCGCCGAGGGTGTCCGGCCGATCCGAGAGGCCGTAGGCCTCGTCAATCGCTTTCTGCGCTTCGCCTTTTCGTTTGAAGGTCCCCTTGCCTCGGTTCCAGCTCGGCTTGGCGACACGCCCGCGCTTTGCCCTTTGCGTCTCCCGGCATCGCGGCCGGAGCCTATTCGTCCCGCAGATGTGACCTCGATGTGACCACGAGGCGCCGGAACCGCTCGGAATCACCCGGACGGCAACGGAACGAAGAATTAGGTCGAGGCCGAGCAATCGGCTCTGCGCTGGGCAAAGCGCGGTCTCGCCCGGAACGGCAAGGAACGCGCCCGACAGGATTCGAACCTGTGACCTTCGGTTTCGTAGACCGACGCTCTATCCAACTGAGCTACGGGCGCGAGTCTGCGGCGCAAGGCGGGCGCGGCGGGGAGGTTGGAAGCCCCGGCGGCCCTCCGCGTTGAGGGCGGTTCGACGCAGGAGCCGGGATTCTACGCGACCTCCGGAGCTTCGGGGAGATGCGCGAGCTTGTCCGGGTTGACGATCGAGTGGATCGCTTCGATGCGCCCGGCGCCGATCTGAAGGGCCATGGCGCCGGTGGGCCGGCCCGTGGCGTCGAGGATCAGCGCCCCGGGCTGGCCGTTGATCTCCGTGCGCCGCAGCCTGATCGGGCCGACACGTCTGCCAGCCGCAACCCAAGCCTTCAGCGTGCGGGCGACCCGCGCCGCGCCACCCACCGGCCGCGCCAGTGCCGGCACCTTGCCGCCGCCGTCGCCATGCAGGACGACTTCGTCGGCCAGCAGGCGCTCCAGCCCTTCGAGGTCTCCTTCCAGCGCTGCCGCGAAGAAACGGTCGGCGAGCCGCTCGCGCGCCTCGCGCGAGGCCTCGAAGCGCGGTCTCCCCGCTTCGACGGCCCGCCGCGCCCGAGCCGCCAGCTGACGGGCGTTCTCCTCGCTCGTGCCGACGATCGCCGCGACCTCGTCGTAGGGGTAGTCGAAGACGTCGCGCAGCAGGAACGCCGCCCGCTGCTGCGGCGTCAGGCTCTCCAGCACGATGAGCAGCGCGACCGAAAGCGAGTCGGCGAGCTCGGCGCTTTCGGCGGGCGGGTTCTGCGGCGCGGCGGTGAGCAGCGGCTCGGGCAGCCACTCGCCGACGTACTGCTCGCGCCGCCGACGTGCCGAGCGCAGCTGGTCGATCGCCAGCCGCGTAACGACCGTCGCCAGGTAGGCGCGCAACGAGTCGATCCGCTCGCCGTCCGCCAGCGTCCGCTGCGTCCGCAGCATCGCCTCCTGCACGACGTCCTCGGCGTCGGCGACGGTCCCGAGCATGCGGTAGGCGATCGCGAAGGCATGAGGTCGCAACTCGGCAAGCGCGTCCGTGTCCACTCGATCGCTCACCTCCCCGCTTCGGCGGCCAGCCCCTCCCAGAGACTGCGCCGCTCGGGCCGCCACCCCAGCTCACGCCGTGCCTTCGCGTTGGAAGCGCCACGCACCTCGGTCATCATGACGACCGCCGCCTCGCCGGCGAGCAGCCGGCCGAGCCAGCGCGGGACTCGGCGCGGCGGCTTCGCGCCGAGCGCCTCGGCCGCCGCCGGCAGCCACTCGCGCACCGGCGCCGGCGTGTCGTCGACGACGTTGTAGATGCCGGGCGCGCCACGCTCGACCGCCACCGCCGTGGCCTCCGCCGCGTCCGCGACGTGGACGAACGACCAGACGCCGGCGCCGTCGCCGACGAGCGGGAACCTGCGGTCGCGAATCGCCGCCGTGTGCTCGCCATCCGGCTCGACGCTCAGCGAGGTCCCCGGCCCGTAGAGGGCTCCGTAGCGCAGCACCACACCCTCGATCTCCGGGGTGCCGGTCACGGCCTCCTCCAGATGGCGGATCGCTTCCAGCGTCGTCCGCATCGGCGCCGGCGGAGAGGGGTCGAGCGGAGCGTCCTCCGACTTCACGGATCCGCCCTCGCGCGCGTAGGGCCAGCCGGCGTAGCTCTGGGCGACGAAGCGCCGCACTCCCGCCGCTCGTCCGGCCGCCAGCAGGTGGTCGGTGCCAACGGTGCGCAGGCGGTTGGTCTGTTCGAACGAGGCGTCGAAGCGCCGCATGTCGATGCCCGCCGCCAGCGACGTCAGCTCGTGGACGATCGCCTCCGGCTCGCTCTCGACAACGGCCCGGGCGACCGAGTCGGGGTCGAGCGCGTCCGCGACCACCGCCCGCGCTCCGTGCTCCTCCAGCAGCGCCGCCCGCTCCGCGCTCCGGCTCATCCCGACCACCTCGTGGCCGCGCTCGACCAGCCGCGGAACCAGCTGCCTTCCCAGGGCGCCCGTCGCGCCCGCGACGAGAATCCTCATCTTCGTCTCCTTCCGTCGAGGAACGTTTCCTCAGCTGAGACGAGGCAAGGGGCGCTGCCGTGACAGGTCGAACGCTGCGGCGCGGCGAAGGCGACCGGCTAGCGACCCTCGAAGCTCGCGTGGCCGGGGCCCTTCTCGAGGAAAGTCCTGACCGCGCCCTTCAGGTCCTCGGTGGCGAAGAGCTCGGCCGCTTCCGTGCGCACCGCCTCGTCGGCGGCCGGGATGCCGCCTTCGCGGTAGCGGCGGAGGATGTGCTTGGTCATCGCGTGCGCCCTGGTCGGCCCGGATGCCAGCTCGGCGGCGTAAGCGCGGGCGTTCTCGTCGAAGCCCTCGTCCTCCAGAACCACGTTGACGACGCCCCAGCGCTCCATCTCCTCCGCCCCGAAGAGCGCCCCGCTCATCACGAAATGCCGCGCCCGGCCGCTGCCGGCCCGCTCGGCGAGGCGCTGGGTGCCGCCCATCGACGGCGTCAGGCCGACCACTTTCTCGACCAGGCCGAACTGGGCCGAGCGGGCGGCGAGGATCAGGTCGCAGCCGAGCGCCAGCTCGAACGCCGCCGTCAGCGTCAGCGCGTGCGCCGCGAAGACGACGGGCAGCGGCAGCGCTTCGACCCGCTCCACCAGGCCGATCAGTTCGTCCCAGAGGCGGCTCCCCTCCTCGGGGGTCAGGCCCTCGAACTCGTGGACGTCGACCCCGCCCGAGACGGCACGCCCCGCGGCCCGGAAGAGCAGCGCCCGCGGCGGCTCGACCTCGACCGCATCCACCGTCTCTTTCAACCCCTCGAACATCGCGCGGTCGAACAGGTTCAGCGGCGGGCTGTCGAAAGTGGCGACCGCCAGGCCGCCCTCGCGCTCGAGTCGGACCATCAGGGCACTCTATGCACCTCGAAGAGGTTCGTCCCCAACCCGTGGTCGGGCAGGCCGGCGACGATTCCGATCAGCTCGCCGGACTTGGCGATCCCGTGCCGCGCCGCCAGCTCGGCGCAGTGTTCGAGCACCTCGCGGATTTCGGTCTCGTGCTCGGAGTGCACGGCGGTGATCCCGAACAGCAGGCCGAGCCGGCGCACCGTCTCGATTCGCGGCGAGACCGCGAGCACGGGCACCTTCGGCCGGTGCGCGGCCACCAGCCGGGCGCTGCGCCCGCTGGTCGTCGGCACCACCAGCGCCGCCAGGTTGAGCCGGTACACCGCTCCGACGGCGCTCTGCGCGACCGAGTCGGCGACGTCCTGGGTCGCCTGGTCGGTGCGGCCGAAGAGCCACTCGCCGTAGCGCAGGTCGGGCTCGGTAGCCCGGGCGATCCGGTCCATCGTCTCCACCGCCTCGATCGGGTGGCGGCCGATTGCCGTCTCCTCGGAGAGCATCACCGCGTCGGTGCCGTCGTAGATCGCGTTGGCGACGTCCGTAACCTCGGCGCGGGTCGGGCGTCGCTCGGTCACCATCGAGGCCAGCATCTGGGTCGCCGTGATCACCGGCTTCGAGCGCCTGCCGGCGGCCCGAATCAACCGCTTCTGGACGACCGGCACCTCGGCCAACGGCAGCTCGATCCCAAGGTCGCCCCGCGCCACCATGATCCCTCCGGTCGCCGCCGCGACGATCTCCTCGGCGTTGTCTGCCGCCTGCCGCTTCTCGATCTTGGCGATCAGCGGCAGGTCTGCGTCGAGCGCGTGCAGCCTCTCCATCACCGGCTCGAGGTCCGCCGCCGCCGAGACGAACGAGACGGCCAGCAAATCGGCGCCCTGCTCGACCGCGAACTCGATCCAGCCCATGTCCTCTTCCGTCGCGCTACCGCCGGCGACCGCCCCGGGGATGTTCATCCCCTTGTGCGAGGAGAGCGTCCCGCCGACCTCAACCTCGCAGTCGACGCCACCGTCGTCGAGGCGTCCATCTCCCTCGGGCTCGCTCACCCGCAGGCGGATCGCGCCATCCGCCAGGTAGACCAGCTCGTCCTCGTGCAGCTGGGCGACGCCGGGCCACTCAACCGGGATCGTCTGCTCGTCGCCTTCGATCTCGCGGGGGGTCAGCTGCACGTGCATCCCGGTGTGCAGCTCGGCGACGTCGTCGCGGAGCTCGCCGATCCGCAGCTTCGGTCCCGGCAGGTCGCCGAGGATCGCCACCTCGCGACCGGCCTGCTCGGCCGCCCGCCGGATCGCCTCGATCGTCCGGGCGTGACGGTCGCGATCGGAGTGCGAGAAGTTGAGCCGCATCACGTCCGCGCCAGCCTCGATCACCCGCGGCAGGACGTCCTCGCCCCAGCTCGCCGGGCCGATCGTCGCGATGATCTTGGTACGTCGTCCGTACATCTCGGTCTGAATGTAGAGGTTGTGTGACCGATGCACTGGCGGACCACCGCGCCCTGCATGACACTCACCCGGTGGAGGCCGAGGCCCAAGCCGCAGCGGTCGAGCCGGCGCCGGACACCGCCCTCGTCGGCGAGGCGCCTCCCTCTGCCGCCGGTCCGATCGACGCCGCCGAGGCCGCGGTCCTGCCCGAACCGCCGGCGATCCGGCAACCGCGCGCCCTGCAGACCCTGCGCTTCAACCAGCGCCAGATCCAGTTCGTCTTTCGCGCCCGCCGCGAGCTCGGCGAGGTCTTCCGCATGCGCGGCGTCATCCCCGGCGGCCCGGCGATCACCTGCCACCCCGACCACGTCCGCTCGCTGTTCACCGCCAAGCCCGAGGACGCGCCCTCGCTGACCGGCGAGTCCCCGCTGCGCCCGATCGTCGGCCCCAATTCGGTCCTCACGGCGGTCGGGCCGCGCCACATGCGCCAGCGCAAGCTGCTGCTGCCGCCCTTCCACGGCGAGGCGATCGAGCAGTACACGCAGATGATCGCCGCGGCGGCCGAACGCGAGATCGACACCTGGCCGGTCGGCGAGCCGTTCGCCCTGGCGCCACGGATGCAGGCGATCACGCTCGACGTGATCATGGCCGGCATCTTCGGAATCGAGGGGACGCCGCAACGCGGCACTTCCGAGCACCGCCTGCGCACGACGATCCGCCGGCTGACGAACGCCTCGACCCTCCCCACCGCCCAGATCGGCGAGCTGATGAACATCGGCCGCGAGGAGGCGATCGGGCCGATGCGGATGGCGATCCAGATACTCGATCGGGCGACCTACCCGATCGTAGAAGAGCGCCGCCGCGCCGGCGACCTCGACGAGCGCCGCGACATCCTCTCGCTGCTGCTGCAGGCCCGCAGCGAGGAGGGCGAGGCGATGAGCGACAAAGAACTGCGCGACGAGCTGCTGACCCTCGTCTTGGCCGGCCACGAGACGACCGCGAACTCGCTCGCCTGGATTTGGGAGCGACTGGTGCGCACGCCGGCGGCCCACGAGCGGCTGCGCGAGACGGTCCGCTCCGGCGAGGACCCGTCGGAGATCGTCGAGGCGACGATCGTCGAGGGGATGCGGGTGCGCCCGGTCATCCCGATGATCGGGCGTCGCGTGATGCGGCCCTGGCAGCTCGGCGAGTACGCCGTCCCGGCCAACACCCCGGTCGCGATGAGCATCCTGCTCGTCCACCATCGCGACGACCTCTATCCGCAGCCCTTCGAGTTCCGGCCCGAGCGCTGGCTCGGCCGCAAGCCAGGAACCTACGAGTGGATCCCCTTCGGCGGTGGCATCCGCCGCTGCCTTGGCGCGGCGCTGGCTATGGCCGAGCAGCGCGTCGTGCTCGAGGCGATGGCGCGGCGGCTGGACGTCGAGGCCGCCGAGCCCGAGCCCGAGCGCGCCCTGCACCGCAACGTGACGATGATCCCGGCGCGCGGTGCCCGCGTCGTCGTGCGTTCGCGCCGCGACTGACGTCGGCGGTCAAACTCGACTTGGATCACTGTCGGATGCGGACCGCTCGAGAAACGCGTTGATCAAATCGGCGACCCGCTCCGTCTCGTCGAGCCAGGGACAGTGACCGCCGTCGCAGAGGTGGAGCTCGGCGTTGGGGAGAGCCTGCGCCATCCGACACCCGGCCCGCTCGGACCCCATCGGGTCCTGGCGGGCGAAGACCAGGAGGGTGCGCTGGCCCACCGCAGAGAGCTGGGACTCGGTGAGCGCACTCCGCGGTCTGGCTCCGCGAAGGCGAACCAGCGCCCTCAGGTTCGATCGGAACGTCCGCTCGAATCCCGGCATCCGCTCGGTGGCCAGGATCGCAGCGGCGATCTCGGGCGTGAGCGGATGCTGACCGACGAGCTTCGAGAGCCGCTCGACCTGCATCGGCGAGGGCGGCTGAAGTCGCATGAGGAGCGGCCCGAGGACTCTCGTCGAGAGCATTCGCATGGGCAGCGGGGCAGAGGTCCCGGGAGCGACCGCGGGACATCCGACGTGTGCGGTCGCGTCCACGCGCGCTGGTTCGTCCATAGCCAGCCACAGCGCCCACAGCGAGCCGAGCGAGTTGGAGACGAACGTAGCCCTCTCTACCCCTAGCCCCTCCAAGACCCCCTCCAGAAAGCCGACAGCGTGCGCGCGGAGATCGACCGGGTCCTGCCGAGGCGCGTCAGTCAGGCCATAGGCGGGGAGGTCGACGGCGTGGAGCGTGCCCTCGATATGGACCATCAGCGGCGCCCACATCGCTGCGGGCGTGCCGATGCCGTTCAGCATCACGACAGGTGGCCCTTCGCCGGCGACGAGAACATGGGCCCGACCTTCCAGCTCGGGCACGTCCACGAGCCTGCTCTCCGCCTCCACTCCGAAGCGGTCCAGCACCGCCGCCTGAGCCGCTTCGAACGCCTCTTTAGGACGCGCGTGCATCGGCCGCCCTCCCTTCTCTCTAGGTTTACGCTGCGTCAATCCTAGACCCGAGGTTTACATGACGTCAAGCAGCGATCCCCGCCGCTACGGGGACCCCAAGACCCGCCAACGCATCCTCGACGTAACGCGAGAGCTGTTGGTGGAGCGCGGCTCCGCCCTCAGGCTCCAGGAGGTGGCGAACCGTGCCCGGGTGTCCCGTCAGGGGCTCTACCTGCATTTCGGCGATCGCCAGCACCTGATCCTGGCTCTCGTACGACACATGGACGAGACCCTGAGGCTGGACGAGCAGCTGGCACACGTCTATGCGGCCGAGAGCGGCGTGGAGCTGCTGAGGAGGGCGTTGCGGCTCAACACGGAGTTCTGGGCGAAGGTCGCACCGGTGGCCATCGTGATGATCGGACACCAGGGTGAGGACGACGCCCTCCGCGCCGCCTGGCGCGACCGGATGACCCATCGACGCGGAACGTTCAGGCGCATGGCCGAGCGGCTCGACGAGCTGGGTGAGCTCGCGCCGCCCTGGAACGTCGACTCCGCCGGCGACCTCCTCTATGCGGTCACCCACTTCGACGCATGGCGCGAGCTCACCGGAGAGCTCGGCTGGAGCGATGACCGCTACGTCGAGACGATGAGCAGTTTGCTCGAGCCGGCGCTCCTCGTCACCTGACCGCGCGGCCGGTGCAGCGGAGAGGGAGGGATTCGAACCCTCGAGAGAGCTTGCGCCCCCTACTCGCTTAGCAGGCGAGTGCCTTCAGCCACTCGGCCACCTCTCCGGGTTTGGAAAACGATAGCGCCGGCTCCGGGATGCGGCGCAGCTAGGCTCGTGCCGTGAGCGCCGCCGTCGAGCAGTCGCACGCCCGCTACGAGGAGGTCTTCGCCGAGGTCGAGGCGCCGTTCGCCTTCCTCGACCTCGACGCGATGACGGCGAACGGCGCCGCGATGCTGGAGAGGGCGGGCGACAAGCCGATCCGCGTCGCCAGCAAGTCGCTGCGCTGCCGTGCGGCGATCGAACGGGCGCTGCAATGCGACGAGCGCTTCGCGGGGCTGATGACCTTCACGCTGCCCGAGACGCTGTGGCTCGCCGAGCAGGGCTTCGAGAACCTGCTGCTCGCCTACCCGACCGCCGACGCCGGCGCGCTGAGCGAGCTGGCGCTGCGCTCTGCCGCCAACCCGGCGGGCTCCCCGATCGTGATGGTCGACTGCGCAGCGCACCTCGATGCGATCGAGTCGGTGCTGGGCGCCGGGGCGCCGCCGGTGCGGGTCTGCATCGACGTCGATGCAAGCTGGTGGGCCTTCGGCGGCCGGCTGAAGGTCGGACCGAAGCGCTCGCCGATCCACACGGTCGAGCAGGCGGTCGACCTGGCCCGCGAGATCGAGCGCCGCCCGCAGGTCGAGCTCGCGGCGCTGATGGCTTACGAGGGGCAGATCGCCGGGGTCGGCGACACGCCGCCCGGTCGCCGCCTGCGCGGCGCCGCGATTCGGTGGATGCAGCGCCGCTCCGCCGCCGAGCTGGCCGAGCGGCGGGCGGCGATCGTCGCCGCGGTTGGGGAGGTCGCGCCGCTGCCGATCGTCAACGGCGGCGGCACCGGCAGCCTCGAGCTGACCGGCGCCGAGGAGCCGGTGACGGAGCTGACCGCGGGCTCGGGCTTCTACGCGCCGACCCTCTTCGACCACTACAGCCGCTTCACCCTCACCCCCGCCGCCGGCTTCGCGCTGCCGATCGTCCGCAAGCCAGACCCCGGTACCGCAACGGCGCTCGGCGGCGGCTACCTTGCCTCGGGCAGCGGCGACGCCGCCCGCCTGCCCTCGCCGTGGCTGCCACAGGGGTTGCGCCTCGACTCTGAGGAGGGGGCCGGTGAGGTGCAGACGCCGCTGCTCGGCCCGCCCGCCGCCGAGCTCGACGTCGGCGACCGGGTCTACTTCCGCCACGCGAAGGCGGGCGAGCTCTGCGAGCGCTTCGACGTCCTGCACCTCGTCGAGGCCGGTGAGATCGTCGACGTCGTGCCCACCTACCGCGGCGAGGGAAAGGCCTTCCTCTAGCTATGGGCCGAGCACGCGTTCCGCGTACTCGTTGGTGAAGACGCGCCCAGGGTCGAGCTCGTCGCGCGCCGCCTGGAACCGGTCCCACTCCGGGTAGAGCGGCGCCAGGGTCGCGGCGGTCTGGAAGTGGCGCTTGCCCCAGTGCGGCCGACCGCCGTAGTCGCTCATGATCTCCTCGACCGCCTCGAAATACGGGCGCCACTCCATCCCCCGGTACTGGTGGACGGCGACGTAGGCGGTGTCGCGCTCGTGGGCGGGGCTCAGCAGCGCGTCGTCCGCGGCGCCGACCCGCACCTCGATCGGGAAGAAGACCGGATAGCGGTTCGAGCGGATCCACTCGACCGTCCGCCGCACCGCCTCCGGTCCGTGCTCGCGCGGCACGGCGTACTCCATCTCGGTGAAACGGACGCGCCGTTCGCTGGCGAAGATCCGGTGGCTCGGTTCGACTCGCCTGCTGCCCATCGCGAGCCGCCCCGCGAGGCGCGAGAGGGCGGGGATCGCGACAGGCAACTGCTTGCCGGTCGCGGCCAGCGCGCCGAGCGCCATGTTCTCGAGCAGCAGGACGTTCAGCCTCGTCGCGAGCCGGCCGCGCGACCTGGGAGGCTGATTCGTCCGGTCGCGCTCGAGGACGAGCGCCAGGTCCGAGTAGGGGAAGGTGAAGAGCTCGAAGTGCTCGTGGGCGAGCGCCAGCGGCTCGAACTCGTCAAGCACCGCCTGCCGCGGCCGCGGCGCGTCGACCCGTCGCAGCGTGAAGGCCGGAACGCAGCGCAGGGTCACCGCCGAGATCGCGCCGAGAGCCCCGAGACCGACCCGGGCGGCACGCTGCAGGTCCGGCACGGAGCGGTCGAGGCGACGGACCTCCCCGGCCGCGGTCACCACCTCCACCGCCTCGATTTGACCCGAGATGTTCGGCAAGCCGGCCCCGGTGCCGTGCGTTCCGGTCGAGATCGCGCCGGCGATCGTCTGCCGGTCGATGTCGCCTAGGTTCTCCATCGCAAGCCCGAGGCGGTCCAACGCCCGGTTCAGGTCGGCGATCACGGTTCCGGCCCCGACCTCGACCAGTCCCGAGGAGCGGTCTGCGTCGATCACCCCGCTCAGGGCTCCAACGTCGATCGCGACGCCGTCGGTCAGGGCGGTGCCGGTGAACGAGTGCCCGGAGCCGAGCACGCTCGCCTTCTCGCCCCGCGCCGCGGCGTCAGCGACGGCTGCGACCAGCTCGTCGCGGTTGCGGGGGGCGATCGCCCGCGCCGGATGGCATTCCTGGTCCCCCGTCCAGTTGTGCCATGCGCCGCTCACAGCCGGGCAACCTATCCCTCCGCCGGCCGAACCTCCTCGGCGGCCAGCATCTCGCCGGGGGGGCGGACCAGCGGGGGAATCAGAACGCGGTAGCCGTACACGGCGGTCGCGACGAGCAGCACCGCGATCGCGACGGTGGGGGCCTCGTAGCCGGCAGCGCTGGCGGCGGCGCCG
>DATABM010000028.1:0-14040 GCA_036259555.1 Solirubrobacterales bacterium | reverse complement strand
TTTTGCTCCTCTGAAGAGCAAAAGGCGCACCGGAACGAAGTCGGGGTTGCCGAGCGGCGCGAGGTCGCGATCCACACCGGACCGCTGGAGCGGCGGGCGATGGCACTGACGCGGATCGCGACCGGGCCCGCGCCGAGCGGCTCGGTGGGTGGCGGCGAGAACCCCACGCTCTGCGTCGCCAACCTCCACGCCAGCGCCAACCGCCCCGACCTCGCCGCCGAGGACGTGCTGCGAGCCGCGCGCATCGCGGACGAGTGGGCCGGCGAGGCGCCGCTCCTCTTCGGCGGCGACCTCAACCTGCAACCGCACGAGAACGGCGAGGTCTTCGACGAGCTGCGCGAGCGCTTCGGCCTGGCCCCACCCACCGCGCCCAACGCAATTGACCACCTGCTCGCTCGCGGGCTGGAGGTGATCGAGCGGCCGCGGCGCTGGCCCGCGGAGCGGCGCGAGGTGCGCCGCGACGGGCTCGCCCTGCGGCTCTCCGACCACGCCCCGGTCGAGGCGACTTTCTCGCTCTCCTAGAGAGGCGCCGCTGTCGCCGCGGCGCCAAGTTCTCGACTCCCGCCGGGCGGGAATGAGATAGTCACGCCGCAGTCCCGATACCGATCCTGAAAGACGACAAGGAGGCACGAGGCGATGGCCGCGAAAAAACAGACGTCCGGCAAAGCGAAAGCGTCGAAAAAACCCAAAGCCGGCACGCGGTCGAAAAAATCGACCTCGAAAAAAGCTGCATCTGGCAAAGCCAAAGGTCGCACGAAAGCGAAAGCGAAAAAAAGCTCCAAAGGCACGGCGAAAAAAGCAGCGAGCAAAGCGCGCTCCGGCAGCAGTGGCTCGGGCCGCGGCAGCGTGAGCGGTCTTGACAAGAGCGTCGAGCAGTTCCGCGAGAGCCTCGAACACAGCGTCACCCTGAGCCGCGACCGCCTGCAGGAGGTAGTCGACGATGCGGTCAAGCGCGGCCGCATGACCCGC
Source organism: Solirubrobacterales bacterium (assembly GCA_036259555.1). Taxonomy (GTDB): domain Bacteria; phylum Actinomycetota; class Thermoleophilia; order Solirubrobacterales; family 70-9; genus VRUE01. Next base: position 13,071 of record DATABM010000028.1, on the reverse strand, counting down.
GGCGACGCCGAGAAGATGGTCGGGGACCTGGTCAAACGCGGCCGCCGGCAGAGCGACAAACTGCTCAAAGAGCTGGAGCGGCTGATGAGTCAGGCGCGCAAGAAACTGAGGTGAGATGACGGCGGCCGGTGGCGAAACCGCGACGCGGCCGCGTAAAGGCGAGCGACTCGAGATGGAGATCGACTCGCTCGCGTTCGGCGGGCGGGGCGTGGCGCGCCGCGACGGCTACGTCGTCTTCGTCAGCGGCGGCCTGCCCGGCGACCGCGTCCTCGCCGAGGTCACCAAGCCAAAGCGCAGCTTCGCTGAGGCGAGGGTCGTCGAGCTGCTGCGCCCCGGCGCTGACCGCATCCCCGACCGCTGCACACACGGAGGCGAGCCCTGCCCCGGAGCCCCCTGGCAGGGTCTCGCCTACGAGAGCCAGCTCGCCCACAAGCAGGGCCAGGTGGACGAGGCGCTGCGGCGGATCGGCGACCTCAACGGATTCGAGCTCGAGGAGATCGTCGCCGCCGACGCGCAGTGGTGCTACCGCAACAAGCTCGAATACTCCTTCGGCGAGGTGGACGGCGAGGTCGTGGCGGGCTTCCACGCCCGCGGGCGCTGGGATCTGGTCGTCGGCGCCGAGGACTGCCTGCTCGCCTCCGAGCGCGGCAACGCCGCCCGCAACGAAGTGCGCGAATGGGCGCGGCGCGAAGGAGTGCCCGCCTACGACCGGCGCTCGCGGCGCGGTGTCCTGCGCAACCTGGTGGTGCGGGAGGGGCGGCGCACCGGCCAGATCCAGACCCGGCTCGTCACCGCGCCGGCCCGCTTCCCCAAGCCACCGGTCGATGCCCACACGATCGTCGAGGGCGACTCGGGCTCGAGCGATGGCCCGACAGGCATTCTCGGCGAGGAGTATTTGCGCGAGGAGCTCTGCGGCCTGCGGTTCGAGATGTCGCACAGCGCCTTCTTCCAGACCAACACCGAGATGGCGGAGCGCCTCTACGGCGTCGCGGCGGAGTACGCAGGGCTGAGCGGTGGCGAGCGCGTCTTCGACCTCTACTGCGGGATCGGCACCATCGGGCTGACGATGGCGGGCCGGGCCGGCGAGGTGTGGGGCGTCGAGATCGTCCCGGAGGCGATCGAAGACGCCGAGCGCAACGCCGAGCGCAACGGGATCGGCAACGCCCACTTCCGCGCCGGCAGCGCGCGCACCGGTCTGCGGCCGCTGATCGAGGAGGCCGGCAAGCCGGACGTCGTGGTCATCGACCCGCCCCGCGCCGGCCTCTCGCAGAAGATCGTGCGGCGCGTGCTCGAGTGCGAGGCGAAGCGAGTCGTCTACGTGTCCTGCAACCCGACGACGCTGGCGCCGAACGCCGCTCAGATGGTCGAGGCGGGCTATACGCTGCGCCGCGTGAGGCCGGTCGACATGTTTCCGCAGACCCCGCACATCGAGTGCGTGGCGCTGCTTGAGAGATAGCCCGACCTGCTGATCGCCGCCTGTGCGGAGACGGCGGGCTTCGTGATCCTTCACTACGACGCCGACTTCGACCAGTTAGCCGAGCTGACCTGGCAGCCGACCCAGTGGATCGTTTCGCGCGGCTCCGTCGCCTGAGCGGGTCGCTTATAGGCTGAGCCGGTGGCGCGAGGTTTCGGAGTGGCGGCGGGTCTCGACCCCGAGGTGGCGCGGCCGCTGGCCGCGCGCTGCGCGGAGCTCGGGTACGCCTCGATGTGGTCGAACGACCACCCCGGCGCGAAGGGGCTCGAGACGCTCGCCGAGTTCGCCGCCGCGTCGCCGCAGATCGACCTCGGCGTCGCGGTGATCGCGATCGACCGCACGCCGCCCGAGCAGATCGCCGCCGACGTCGAGCAGCTCGGCCTCGACCCGGCGCGCCTCTGGCTCGGCGTCGGCGCCGGCTTCGCCGAGAAGCCGCTGACGCGGATGCGCGAGGCGCTGCCCGAGCTGCGCGAGCGCCTGTCCGGCGTGCGGCTCGTCCTCGCCGCGATGGGGCCGAAGATGTGCGCCTTCGCCGGGGCGGAGTTCGACGGCGTCTTCTTCAACTGGATGACGCCGGAGTTCGCGTCGCGGGCGCGGGAGCGCGTCGAGGAGGGCGCCCGCCAGGCGGGGCGCGCCACCCCGCCCGTATTCGGCTACGTCCGCACCGCCGTCGGCGAGGACGCCGCGGCCCGCCTCGCCAAGGAGGAGTCCTTCTACCGCGACCTCCACGACGGCTACCGCAACCACTTCGCCCGCCTCGGCGAGCCCGAGGGCACGGTCGGCGTCGCGGCCCCGGGCGCGGAGGAGGCGCGGCGCGCCCTCGCCGCCTACAGCGCGCTCGACACGGTCGTCGTCCGCGGCCTGGCGTCAGCCAAGGTCGAGCCGATGACGGCTCTCGCCGCCGCCGCCGCGGCGTAGCGGCGTCGGCCCTTCGCGGCGTCGACCCTTCCCGGCGTCGGCGTTCCCGGCGTCGGCGTTCCCGGCGTCGAACGGAGGATTTTGGTGGCTATAGGCGCCACAAACGTTCATCCGCCGGGGGCGCTGGCAGGATGCGCGCCGATGGACGACCGATTGCCAGCCGAGCGCCCGCTCGCCCGCTACGTGGGCAGCACGATCTTCGTCAGTCGCTGGCTGCAGGCGCCGCTCTACCTGGGGCTGATCGTCGCTCAGGGCGTCTACGTGTGGCGCTTCATGGACGAGCTATGGCACCTGATGAAGGACGCCGGCGGGATGACCGAGAACGACGTGATGCTGCTGGTCCTCGGCTTGGTCGACGTGGTGATGATCGCCAACCTGCTGATCATGGTGATCATCGGCGGCTATGAGACCTTCGTCTCGCGGATTCAGATGCGCGGCCATCCCGACGAGCCCGAGTGGCTCTCCCACGTCAACGCCAACGTGCTCAAGGTGAAGCTGGCGATGGCGATCATCGGCATCTCCTCGATCCACCTGCTGAAAACCTTCATCGAAGCCGGCAAAGTCGACTCCGAGACGATGCTCTGGCAGACGATCATCCATCTCGCCTTCGTCGCCTCGGCAATCGCCCTCGCGCTGATCGACCGCTTCCTCTCGCCGAAAAGCACCGCCGAGCACATCCTCGAGGCCGACGGGCACAAACGCCCGCCGAGCCCCGAGCCCGCGCCCGCGCAAGCCTCCTGAGCTGGCTAGAACCCTGGCCGAGCCCGTTCCTCGAATCCCACTCGGGGTGCGCGAGGTCGAGCCGATGACCCCGCTCACCGTCCCGGGCGCTCCCTAGCCCTTCACCCATAGCAGCCTTATAGCTCTTGACTTATAGGGTTGGGTTGCTATATTGCTTCCATGCCTAGTAGGAATACTAAGATCTTCGATGAGATTCAGGGCCTCCTCAGCTCGATTACGGAGCAGGACGCCCGCGACCGCATTGCGGAGATCGACCAGCAGATCGCGGCACTTCAGGAGGAACGGGGGAAGTGGGGCTCCCTCCTCGTCCTGAAGCATCAGCTGGGTGAGGCCACCCGAGAGTCTTCCTCAGAGGATCAGCCGACGATGCGCGAAGCGATCAGACGCGTCCTCGAAGATCAGCCGCCCGGCGTTGCCTTGAAGCTCGCCCGGATCGGGGAAGAGATCATCCAGCGGGGCTGGATGGAGGAAGTCCCGAAGGATTGGCAGCGACTCCAAATGATGGCGTCGATGATGAAACGAAAAGGCCAGCTCGAGCGGCCCAGAACTGGCTTTTACAGACTTCCCCCGAAGGATTCCGAGCCCGAAGGGGAGGGCCAAGAGGAGTAGGGGTGATCGGAGACTCCACCCGCCATGGGGGCGGGAAAAATCCGAAGATCCCACCGGGGCGGCCGTGGAGAGGCCGCTCCGGTCCTCTGCTTCTCAGTGAGAGACTAGCTGCCAGGGAGGTAGGAAGGGAAGCGCCGAATCCGGCGCAAGCCGACTTCCAGCCGGCCTCAGTACGGCGGCAAATCCTCGTACCACTCGCCGAGCACCTTGAACGCCCGCCAGAAGCGCTGCTTGGCGCCCTCCTCGTCGAGCGATTCGTCGATGTCCGGCGTGTAGAGGGCGTCGACGGTCGGGCTGAAGGCCTGGATCTCGCCCTCGCGCGGCTCGACCGCTCGGGAGAGGGGAACTTCCAGCCCGTTGAGGGTGCGCAGCGCCGGCTCGCCCATCACGACGAGGATCTTCGGCTGGACGATCGCGATCTCCTCGACCAGGCGCCGGATGCACTCTTCGGCCGCAAGGTCCGGCTCGGCGATTGGGCACTTGACGCAGAGCGTGCCGTAGACGACCAGCGGGTCGATGCCGAGCCTCTTGAAGCTCTTCATCAGCGCGTTGCCGGCGCGGCCGTAGAAGGCGACGCCCTCTTCGATCTCCGCCACGCCCGGTGCGTGCTTGAGCATGAAGACGTCGGCCTGGGGGTGGCCGGAGCCGAGCACCGGCATTAGCTTGCCGCGCGGGCAATGCTGGCAGTCCTGGAGCTCGTGGGTAAGTCGGTTGAGCTCGCGGATTGCCCGCTCGAGGTACTTCTCGCGGATCTCGTCGTCGGTCGCCGGCACGCTGGCCGATCTCTTTGACGAGCCGGGCGCGGCTCCTCCAGCGGCGCCCCCCTGCATCAGCTCTTGCCTCCGCTCCTTGCGGAGAGATTTCGCAGTGACTGTGGAGTTAAGTCGCCTATAGCCGGCTCAACTCCACAGTCGGCAGCGCAAGAAGGGACATGAGGTCAAAGCGCGCGCCGCCTCTCCCGACGCGGCCGCCCGCCCCGCACCGGCTTGGCGTCGGGGACGCTGCGTTTCGGCGCCTTTGGCCGCCCCGTCGTCTGCAGCAGCTTCAGCGCCTGCACGTAGACGAGGTTCTTGTGCTTGCGGGTGATGTCGGCGTCGCGCATAGCCTCGAGGAACTCGGCCGGGCCGTCGAAGTCGTGGATCCGCACCCGCACGCTGCCCAGCCCCTGGGCGACGTGGCTGTCGGAGCCCGCCCCGGGGACGATCCGGTACTTGCGGGCGAAGCGCTCGGCCTCCTCGTTGAACGCGGTCAGCGCCACGCGTGGGTTGAAGACCTCGAGGATGTCGATCTCCTCGACGATGTCCAGCAGGTGCTCGTAGTCGGGCACCGAGTGGAAGCGGTCGAAGGGATGCGGCACGTAGACGAGGCCGCCCTGCTCGCGAATCGCGGCGATCGTCTCGGACATCGTCATCCCCTTCGGGATCTTCTCCTCGAGGAAGAGCCCGATCACCTCGCCCTGCTCGGCGGTCTTCACCTCCTCGGCGACGATCACCTTGATGTCGTCCAGCTCCGCCGCGATCCGCCGCGCCTCCAGCGCCCCGGACACCTCGTTGTGGTCGGTGATCGCGATCGCCCCCAGGTCGCGATCGCGCGCCGTCTCCAGCAGCACCTCCACTGGCGTTGCGCAGTCGGGCGAGTGGTCGGTGTGCATGTGGAGGTCGACCTCGATCAGCGGGCGCGCCGCGATCCGCTCGCGCACCTCGGGGTCGCCGGCCGGATCGTGGCGGCGCGCCAGCAACCGCAGGTAGACCTCCTCCAGCTCGGCCGCGACGCGGGCCCAGTCGCGCCCCTCGCCGGCCGGCTCGACCAGCTCGTAGGAGCCTGGAAAGTAGCGCTCCAGCACTCGTCCGGTGGCGGGCGTCGAGACGGTGCGCGCGTCGAGCCGGCCGAAGAAGATCTCGACCAACGGTCGCGCCACCTGCGTCGAGAAGAGCCTTTCCTGCGGCGCGTGGAAGGTGCCGATGTTGAGCGAGAACGAGTGGCGGAGCGCTGCCGAGGCGACGCTAGGGGCGAAGGGGTCGTGGACGTGGACGACGTCGACGTCGTTGGTTGCGAGCAGCCGCTTGACCGGATCGCCCGGCCCGATCCGCAGCACGCGATGGCCGCGCGTCTCGAGCTCTTCCGAGACGCGTCTGACGAACTCGTTGACCGCCGTCTCAGCCCCCCGCCGGTGGGAAGAGACCTGGGCGATCGAGAGCGGGGCGGCCGACACTGGGAGCAAGCATAGGCAGCCGCCGCCGGGCGGCTCAACCGCCCCGCTCGGACGACGGCCCCTAGGGGCCGCCCGGCCCCCCGCTAAGCCTCGGTCGTCGTCTCGGCCGCGGTCGGCTTGGCGACCGACGGCGTCTTGCCCCGGGCGTGGGCGGCGATGAACTCCTCGGTCAGCTCACGCGCCTCGTCGTCGGGCCGCTGCGTGTGCGGCGACTTCATCAGGTAGCTCGACGGCCCGTCGAGCTGGCCGGCGATGCCGTTGTTGAGCGCCAGCTTGATGATCCGCACCGCGTCGATCACGACGCCGGCCGAGTTCGGCGAGTCCCAGACCTCGAGCTTCAGCTCGACGTTGAGCGGCACGTCGCCGAAGGCTTTGCCCTCGAGGCGAATGTGCGCCCACTTGCGGTCGGTCAACCAGGCGACGTAGTCGGACGGGCCGACGTGGACGTCCTCGTCGGGCAGCTCGTGACCCATGATCGACGTGACCGCGTTGGTCTTCGAGATCTTCTTCGAATCGAGCCGCTCGCGCTCGAGCATGTTGAAGAAGTCCATGTTGCCGCCGACGTTGAGCTGCGAGGTGCGCTCCATGCGCACGCCGCGGTCGTGGAAGAGGCGGGCAAGCTGACGATGGACGATCGTCGCCCCGACTTGAGACTTGATGTCGTCGCCGATGATCGGCAGACCGGCTTCCTGAAAGCGCTTGTCCCAGTAGTCCTCGCGGGCGATGAAGACCGGCAGGCAGTTGACGAAGCCGACGCCGGCTTTGATCGCCTGTTCGACGTACCACTTGGTCGCCTCCTCGGAGCCGACCGGCAGGTAGCAGACCAGCACGTCCGCCCTGCTCTCTTTCAGCACCCCGACCACGTCGACCGTTTCGCCCGGCGCTTTGGTGATCTTTTGCTTCAAGTACTTGCCGAGCCCGTCGTGGGTCATGCCGCGCTGCACCTCGACCCCGAGGTTCGGCACGTCGGCGAACTTGATCGTGTCGTTCTGGCCCGACCAGATCGCCTCGGAGAGGTCCTTGCCGACCTTCTCGGAATCGATGTCGAAGGCGGCGACGAATTCGACGTCGCGGACGTGGTAGCCGCCGAGGTCGACGTGCATCAGCCCGGGCACCTGCTCGGCCGGGTCGGCGTCCTTGTAGTACTCGACGCCCTGGATGAACGAGTTGGCGCAGTTGCCCACGCCGACGATCGCGACGCGGACCTTCTCGTCCTGGCGGCCGGCGCCGTTGACGCCGTTTGCTCCGTTGGTCTCACTCATGAAGCTCGAAGTCCTTCCTTATGGGGTCGGGCTGACTGGCAAAGCACACCTGGGGCGACTGCTGGTTACAGGTCGGATGGCGGGCCCTGGGCCTCGCTGGGAGAGGGGCTCCTTAGCTCGTTTCTGACGTGCCATACGCGTTGGACCGCCGTCACCGTGGTCAGAGCCGCAATAGCGTAAATCGCCGGGGCCAGCAACTCAACGTCGACGACGCCGGCTCCCTTGGCCAAGACCAAGCCGATGGAGAGCAACACTACCCGGACGGGCCGAGTTGCCAACCCCACCTTGCACTCGACCCCGAGCGCCTCGGCGCGGGCCCGCGTGTAGGAGACCATCAGCGAGCCGAGCACCGCGATCACGCACATCGAGGCGGCGAAGTCGTCGCCCTTGGCCGCGAAGTAGCCGGCGACCGCAGCAAGGACGATTCCCTCCTCGATCCGGTCGAGCGTCGAGTCGAGGAAGGCGCCGAAGAGCGTCCCCTTGCCCGACATCCGCGAGTAGCGGCCGTCGAGCGTGTCCATCACCGAGCCGAGGATGAAGGCGACGCCGGCGAGGAAGAAGAGCCGCTGCGTGACGAGCACTGCGGCGACGACGTTGCCGACCAGCCCCGCGATCGAGATCGCGTTCGGGGTGAGGCGGGACTCGATCAGCCGGTCGCGGGCGTAGGCGCGCAGCTCCTGCGTGTTGCGCGCCTGGCGGCCGTTGCGACGTCCACCGGGCCGGCTCGGTGGTGCCGACGGTTCCGTCATGAGATATCGCGCTTCGCTCGCGGCGCGAGGAACCAGACACCTAAGGCCTCACCCTCGCTCCGCTCGCGACGAACCAGGCATGCACGCTCGCTGCGCTCGGGGTTCAGAGGCACGCTTGCTCGCTCCGCGCTCATCGGGCTGAGGCTATCGGGCAGGCCTGCGGCGCGCCGAAATTCCTGGCGCTACGCCTCGGCCTCGCGTGGCCCGCCGGCGCGCCACGACCACTTCTCGGGCCGGGCGCGGGCGAGCAGCTCGCGGGCGATCAGCGCGGCGCCGACTGCCACGGCCCAACCGAGCACGATGTCGATCCAGTAGTGGTTCCCGGTGACGATCACCACCCAGGCGACCAGCAGCGGCCAGACCGCCCAGAGCACCTTGCCAGCGCGGTTGCGGACGAGCTGGAAGCCGGTCGCGCCGATCATCAGCGCGAAGGCGCAGTGCAGGCTGGGCACCGCCGCGTAGGGGTTGATCAGCAGCTTGGTCAGGGCGGAGTCGTGATTGACGCTCGAGAAGTCGTTGATCGTGTCGACGAAGCCGTACTCGGGGAACATCCGCGGCGGCGCGGTCGGGTAGAGCGCGTAGCCGATCAGGGCCAGCCCCATGGAGGCGGCGAACATGTTGCGGACGAAGTAGAAGGACTCGTTGCGGAAGAAGTAGAGCCAGACGAAGAAGCCGAGGACGACCGCGAACTGGCTGTTCATGTAGACCTGGTTGGCGAAGTCCATCACCCACTGAGCGGGCAGGAAGAACGCCTGCAGGTCCGGCTCGAAGAACGTGCCGGTCGCCCGCTCGGCATCGATCACCTGCTGGCCGTGGGCGAAGGCGACCGACTTCTTGCCGTCGGCGATCCCGCGCACGACCTCGTAAGCCGTGTTGACCACCAGCACGAGGGCGACCTGCCGACCGAGATCCCCCCAGCCGCGCGGAAGCCGCGCTCCTATCGCCGCCAGCAGTCGAAGCATCCAGGCATTGTAAATCGGCGGATGGCGGGCGTCATCGCACACGGGGGATCTGGCTCAGCCCGCGAGGCGACGGGGGAAGTCGCGCACCGGCTTGAGGATGACGGTGCGATGCCTGAGCCCGGGGCCCTCGAGCAGGATGTAGCGCCCGCTGCGCTTGACCCGCCGCATCAGCCGCCTTCCCTCGCGATTCAGGTTCACAAAGAGGGCTCGCTCCGTCTCGCCCGGGAGCGTGAAGGCCTTGCTGCCGATCAGTGCACGGCGCTCCGAGCCGCTCGGGCGGGAGAGCTGGGCAACCAGCTTGACGACGCCCCTGCAGGGCGCGTTATGGCAGTTGATGATGAGCCGGGCGACGCCGGCTCGGACGTGGACGTTTTCCTGGGCGACCGCGATAGCGGCACTTGCGTGCGCTTCCCCGTCGCCCCTCGCGGCCGCAGCCGGCGGCGTCAGCGCGGCGACCGTGACCGCGGCGAGCACCGCGACCCTGCATCGCCTCTGCGCTGTCCGACGTCCCGGCCCCATTTCTCGATGGCTTACCTGCCCGGAACAGGTAGAGGAATAACTTCTCGGCGATGACCTGGACGAGGCCGCGAAGGCAGCGGGTGCGGGCGATCCGCGAACGGCTGCGCGAGATGTACGGGCAGCCGGTCAACGAGCCGCACGGCCATCCGATCGCCGAGCTGATCAAGACCGTCCTCTCCCAGCACACCAACGATCGCAACCGCGACCGGGCCTTTGCGCGGCTGCGCGAGCGGTTCCCGACCTGGGAGGAGGTGCGCGACGCGCCGCTGGAGGAGCTCGAAGAGGCGATCCGCCCCGGCGGGCTAGCGCGTCAGAAGGCGCCGCGGATACAGGCGATCCTCGAGCGGCTCGGCGACCATCCGGACCTCGACTGGACCGAGACGGCAGCGCGCGAGGAGTCGCTCGAGTTCCTGCTCTCGCTGCCGGGCGTCGGTCGCAAAACGGCCGCCTGCGTGCTGATCTTCACCTGGGGAATCCCGGAGATCCCGGTCGACGTCCACGTTCACCGCGTGGGCGGCCGGCTCGGCCTCTTCCCCGAAGGCGCCTCCTTCGAGCGTGCCCACGACGAGATGCTGGCCGTGGTCGAGCCAGAGGACGCCTACGAGCTGCACGTCAACCTGATCCGCCACGGGCGGACCGTCTGCCGGCCGAAACCTCGCTGTGGCGAGTGCGCGCTGCGTCGCATGTGTCCCTGGTACCGTGCCGCTCGCAAATGAGTGCGAAGCGAGCAAGCGTGCATCTCTGGTTCTTCGCGCCGCGAGCGAAGCACGAGCCGATGTCATGAGCAAGAAGACCTTCGTCAGCTTCGCCCTCCTCGTCCTCTTCCTGGCGGTTCTGATCCCGTGGCTGGTCTTCCGGGCCGACGGCGATTCGGCCCCCGAAGCCCACGTGCCGAGCGAACTCGAGGACGCCAAGGCGCTCTTCGACGTCAACTGCGGCAACTGCCATGCGCTCTACGCTGCCGAGACCGACGGCAACTTCGGGCCCGATCTCGATGAGCTGCTCGCCCCGGCCGGCCCGGCGGAAGGCAAAACCGCCGCAACCACGATCAAAACGAACAAGAGCCGCGTCCTCACCGCGATCGAAAACGGCGTCGACTCGACCACCGAGCCGGGCCGCATGCCGGCCGGCATCCTCAACGGCGAGCAGGCCGAAGAAGTGGCCGAGTTCGTCGCCCGCACCGCGGGTCAGGGCTGAGGGCAGCCCCGACAGGGATTCCACTTAACTTTTTGCGAAGACCGGTTGCGGCTGTCCGCGGGCGTTATCGCGAAAAAAGTACAAGACGTTCCATCCCTATCGGGGCTGGCCCTCCTGCGCCCGCTTAGCGACCTCCGAACCGCAAAGAGCTGAAGACTCCCGCGTGGTCTGAGTTCCAGAACCCGTTGACCGGCTGCAGCCCGGTGACCAGCGAGCTCTGCAGCGCGATCAGCGCCGGCGCGTTCGTCATCACGTGGTCGACCTGGTGGTCGAAGTCGCTGACGTCGCCGCCCGCGCCCACGGCCAGCAGCGGCGAGTCGAGGCAACAGCTGAGCGGATCGTTCGTGCTGCGGGAGACGAAGCCGGCGGCGAGCAGCACCTGGTAGGCGAGCCGGTCGGGGCCGGCGACCGTGTCGTCGTCAGAGTTGATGTCCCCGACCAGGACCACCGGCAGCGGGCCGGTCGCCGGGCCGCCGGGCGCCACCAGCTCTTTGGCCTGCGCCTCACGGATCAGCGGGTGGAAGGCCTCGAGGTGAGTGTTGACGAAGCGGAAGGGCTTGCTGCCGCGCACCCGCGCGTCGGTCGCGGTCCAGCCGCGTTTGACGCTCACCGCCTGGCCGGCGATCGGCAGCTGCAGCAGCGTTTTGAAGTTGCCTCCCTGCTCGTTCCAGGTGTGGACGCCGGCACCGTGGCGCGCCAGGATCACGTCCCGCATCGTCAGCTGGCCCATCACCTCGGCGTTGGCCAGTTCGCCGCCCGGGCCGTCGCCGGCGATGCCGTTGGCGTCAGCGGGCGCTTCCAGGTCGAACTCGTCCTGGACGACCACGACCCGGTACTGGGGCTTGCCGTTGCCGTCTTTGCCGTTGCCCTCGTTGAGCTCGTCGAGCAGCAGTTGCAGGTAGTCGATCGTCAGCGCCTCGCCGGCCGGCGTTATCGGCGTCGTCTGCCAGAGCGCCACCTCCTGCAGGCCGACCAGGTCGGGGCGCGTCGCCAGGATCTCGTCTGCGAGCCCCTCCGCCCGGGTCGGGAACTCGTTGGCGATCACCTGACGCAGGATGATGCCGTTGGCCGTAACCAGTTCGGCGAGGCTTTTCGACGCGATGGCCGGGCCGAGGTCGGCGCCGAGGTAGAGGTTGCGGGTCATCACGTTGACGACCTTGCCTTTGCCGTTGTCGTGCTGGCCGGCGGGGACGGCGGAGCGGTTGTCGGCGAGGTCGGCGGTTTGCTTGGCTGCCACCGCCCCGGGTACGAGCAATGCGATAAGCAGGACGGCGACGAGCGCGACGAGGCTGCGGCCGACCTGGGTGCGAGCGCGGATCAAGTCGATCTCCTCCTTCTTCGAAACCCAGTGCGCCCCGAATACCCGCTTCCGGGGGCACTTGCAATCCACCTGAAACTTGCCATACTGCGACTTAGATTTTCGACGCGCCGTTAGTTAGGCACCCATAGGGTGCTCAACCTCCGGCGGGTCCCCCAGCCAATGACGAACGACCAAACCTGGAGGTAGCGAGAAAGTGGCCAAGACGATCGGGATCGACCTCGGCACGACCAACTCATGTGTCGCCGTGATGGAGGGCGGCGAGCCGACCGTGCTCGAGAACGCCGAGGGCGGGCGCACCACCCCGTCCGTCGTCGCCTTCGCCGAGTCCGGAGACCGCCTCGTCGGCACGGTCGCGAAACGGCAGGCGGTGATGAATCCCGAGAACACGATCTTCTCGATCAAGCGCTTCATGGGGCGCAAGGAGGCCGAAGTAAAAGAGGAGGAGACGATCGTCCCCTACTCCGTCGTCGCCGGCCCCAACGGCGACGTCCGAGTCGATGTGCGGGACAAGCAGTACAGCCCGCCCGAGATCAGCGCGATGATCCTCCAGAAGCTGAAAGCCGACGCGGAAGCGAAGCTCGGCGACACGGTCGACAGCGCCGTGATCACCGTCCCCGCCTACTTCAACGACGACCAGCGGCAGGCGACCAAGGACGCCGGCAAGATCGCCGGCCTCGAGGTGAAGCGGATCATCAACGAGCCGACCGCCGCCTCGCTCGCCTACGGCCTCGACAAAGAGGAGGCCGACCACACGATCCTCGTCTTCGACCTCGGCGGCGGCACCTTCGACGTCTCGGTGCTGGAAATCGGCGACGGCGTCTTCGAGGTAAAGGCGACCGCAGGCGACAACCACCTCGGCGGCGACAACTGGGACAAAGCGATCGTCGAGTGGCTGGTCGCCGAGTTCAAACGCGACCAGGGGGTCGACCTGGCCGCCGACAAGAACTCGCTGCAGCGCCTCTACGAGGCGGCCGAGAAAGCGAAGATCGAGCTCTCCTCGGCGCAGGAGACGCAGATCAACCTGCCGTTCATCACCGCGGTCGAGGGCCAGCCGAAGCACCTCGACCTGAAACTGACCCGCTCGAAGCTGAACGAGCTGACGTCCGA